>NZ_JBEOPQ010000013.1:0-93908 GCF_040310285.1 Pseudomonas sp. HY2-MNA-CIBAN-0224
AGCTTGTCTCGCGATCTTTTGATCTTTAAAAGATCGCGAGACAAGCTCGCTCCTACGGGTCGGAGTCAAATCTCGGGTAAAAAAAAGGGGAGCACATGCTCCCCCGAGGTTTAAAGCGTTTGGATCAATGGCGTATCAGGCTTCGATTTCGATCAGGATTTCGCCCGGGTTGACGCGGTCGCCTTTGATGACGTGGATGGTGACGATTTTGCCGGCGATGGAGGCCTGTACTTCGGTTTCCATTTTCATGGCTTCGGTGATGAGTACCGATTGGCCCGCCTTGACGGTGTCGCCCACGCTGACCAGCACGTCGACGATGTTGCCCGGCATGGCGGTGCTGACGTGGCCCGGCTCGCTGGCTTGTTTGCGCTTGCTGGAGGCGCCGCCGACGAATTCGTTGAGCGGCTCGAACACCACTTCTTCCGGCATGCCGTCGATGGACAGGTAGAAGTGGCGCTTGCCTTCGGCCTTGACGCCTACACCGGTGATGTCGACGCGGTAGCTTTCGCCGTGGACGTCGATCACGAATTCGGTCGGCACGCCTTCGCCGCCCGCTTTGCTCACGCCACCCGCTTCAGGAATCGGCAGCAGCACTTCTGGAGCCAGTGTGCCCGCAGCACGCTCTTCGAGGAATTTACGACCGATGTCCGGGAACATGGCGAAGGTCAGCACGTCTTCTTCGGACTTGGCCAGTGCGCCAATTTCGCCACGCAATTTGGCCATTTCTGGCTTGAGCAGGTCAGCCGGACGCACGTCGATCAGTTCTTCGTTGCCAATGGCCTGACGACGCAGTTTTTCGTTCACCACGCCCGGCGCTTTGCCGTAGCCACCTTGCAGGTAGAGCTTCACTTCGTTGGTGATGGTCTTGTAGCGCTCGCCAGCCAAGACGTTGAAGAATGCCTGGGTGCCCACGATTTGCGAGGTCGGGGTCACCAGCGGCGGGAAGCCCAGGTCTTCACGCACACGCGGGATCTCGGCCAGCACTTCGCTCATGCGGTTCAGCGCGCCCTGCTCTTTGAGCTGGTTGGCGAGGTTGGAGATCATCCCGCCCGGTACTTGGTTGACTTGTACTCGGGTGTCGACGGCGGTGAATTCGCTTTCAAACTGGTGGTACTTCTTACGCACGGCGTAGAAGTACAGGCCGATTTCCTGCAACAACGCCAGGTCGAGGCCGGTGTCGTATTCGCTGCCTTTAAGGGCCGCGACCATCGACTCGGTGCCCGGGTGGCTGGTGCCCCAAGCGAAGCTGGAGATCGCGGTGTCGATGTGCTCGGCGCCGTTTTCAACCGCTTTGAGCTGGCACATGGCAGCCAGGCCGGCAGTGTCATGGGAGTGAATAAAGATCGGCAGGCCGATTTCAGCCTTCAGCGCTTTAACCAGGTCGCCAGTGGCGAACGGTGTCAGCAGGCCAGCCATGTCTTTGATTGCGATCGAGTCGCAGCCCATGGCTTCCATCTGCTTGGCCTGCGCCACGAACGCCTCGACGGTGTGCACCGGGCTGGTGGTGTAGGCGATGGTGCCTTGTGCATGTTTGCCAGCGGCTTTTACCGCTTCGATGGCCACGCGCAGGTTACGCACGTCGTTCATGGCGTCGAAGATACGGAACACGTCGATACCGTTAACGGCTGCCTTGGCGACGAATGCTTTGACTACGTCGTCGCTGTAGTGGCGATAGCCCAGCAGGTTCTGGCCGCGCAGGAGCATTTGCAGGCGGGTGTTAGGCAATGCCGCACGCAGTTGGCGCAGGCGCTCCCACGGGTCTTCTTTCAGGAAGCGCACACAGGCGTCAAACGTCGCGCCGCCCCACACTTCCAGCGACCAGTAGCCGACTTTGTCGAGCTTGTCACAGATCGGCAGCATGTCTTCGGTGCGCATACGGGTGGCCAGCAAGGACTGGTGGGCGTCACGCAGGATGGTGTCGGTTACGAAAATTTTCTTGGACATTGTTTTATTCCTCACAGGCCCGCGTGGGCGGCGATGGCGGCGGCGATGGCCAGGGCCAGCTCTTCGGGTTTGCGCTTGATCGAGTAGTTGGTCAGTTCTGGATGGCTTTCTACGAAGCTGGTGTTGAACTGGCCGCTACGGAATTCCGGGTTACGCAGGATTTCCTGGTAATACGCGGCGGTGGTTTTGACCCCTTGCAGACGCATGTCGTCGAGGGCGCGCAAACCACGGTCCATCGCTTCTTCCCATGTCAGTGCCCACACCACCAGTTTCAGACACATGGAGTCGTAATACGGTGGGATGGTGTAGCCGGTGTAGATCGCCGTGTCGGTCCGCACGCCAGGCCCGCCGGGCGCGTAGTAACGGGTGATCTTGCCGAAGCTGGGCAGGAAGTTGTTTTTCGGGTCTTCAGCGTTGATCCGAAATTGCAGGGCATAGCCACGGTGCTGAATGTCTTCTTGTTTGATCGACAGCGGCAGGCCAGAGGCGATGCGGATTTGCTCACGAACAATGTCGATACCGGTGATTTCTTCGGTGATGGTGTGTTCCACCTGCACCCGGGTGTTCATCTCCATGAAGTACACCTCGCCCTCGGCGAGCAGGAACTCCACAGTACCGGCGTTTTCGTAGCCCACGGCCTTGGCTGCGCGCACGGACAGGTCGCCGATGTAGGCGCGCTGTTCCGGGGTCAGTTGCGGGCTTGGGGCAATTTCGATGAGCTTTTGGTTGCGACGCTGGATCGAGCAGTCGCGCTCAAACAAGTGCACGACGTTGCCGAAGCTGTCACCGAGGATCTGCGCCTCGATGTGCTTGGGGTTAACGATGCATTTTTCGAGGAAGACTTCAGCCGAGCCAAACGCTTTGGTGGCTTCGGAGATCACACGCGGGAACGCTTGTTCCAGCTCTTCGCGGCTGTTGCAGCGACGAATACCACGACCGCCACCGCCTGAGGTGGCTTTGAGCATGACCGGGTAACCGATACGGTCGCCTTCGATCAGCGCTTCGTGGATGTCGGCAACGTTGCCTTCGGTGCCCGGCGTTACCGGCACACCGGCCTTGATCATGCTGCGGCGGGCTTCGGTCTTGTCGCCCATGCGGCGAATGACTTCGGCGGCCGGGCCGATGAACTTGATGCCGCGTTCGGCACAAATATCCGCCAGCTCGGCGTTTTCTGACAAGAAGCCGTAGCCGGGGTGCAGCGCATCGCAGCCGGTTTCAACGGCCAGGTTCACCAGCTTGCGCGGGTTCAAGTAACCGGCCAGCGGGTCTTCGCCAATGCTGTGTGCTTCGTCCGCACGCTTGACGTGCAAAGCGTGGCGATCAGCCTCGGAATAGACCGCTACGGAGCGAATGCCCATCTCTGCGCAGGCACGCACAATACGGACGGCAATTTCTCCGCGGTTGGCGATCAGGATCTTTTTTATCACTTGGATTTTCCCTAAAGCCCATGGAACAAACGACCTGCTAGACCAGGTCCGCACGTGTCCAAATGTGTCTGAACCGTTGCGTTGTCACACTAGTCCTACGCATGAATAAACAAAAATCAATAATTCTTGGGTCTGCCATAAGCAAAGACTTATAGTCAGACCACTAACTTGCCTTAAGAAAAATTAATAAAATGCGTAAGTCATTGATGCGTATAACTTTTCGCCAGCTTCAGGTGTTCAATGAGGTGTGCGATTTGCGCTCTTACAGCCGTGCAGCAGAAGAAATGTCGCTGACGCAACCCGCCGTAAGTCTACAAATTCGTCAGTTGGAAGAGCTGATTGGCCAGCCTTTGTTCGATTATGTGGGCAAAAAGCTCTACCTCACTGAAGCGGCTGAAGCGCTTAAGCTAGCGAGCCGGGATATTTTCGGGCGTCTTGAAAACCTCGACATGCAGCTGTCGGACATGCTGGGCTCGTTGCAAGGCCAACTGAAACTGGCCATCGAATCGAGCGCTAAATATTTCGTGCCGCATTTATTTGCCGCCTTCAAGCGCCAGCACCCAGAGGTCAATTTGCAGCTCACGGTGGTCAATCGGGCACAAGCCGTGCGCAGGCTTTCGGATAACCGCGATGACCTGGTGATCATGTCGATGGTGCCGCTGGACATGGGCCTGGAGTTTCTACCGTTCCTGAATAACCCCATCGTCGCCGTCGCTCCGGCCGGGCATCCGCTGTGTGATCGCGGTTCGCTGCGTTTGCAAGACCTTGAGCCGTATACCTTGCTGATGCGCGAGCAAGGTTCGGGAACGCGCATGGCGTGTGAGGAGTACTTCAAGGAAAAGCGCGTGCACTTCAATCAAACCCTGGAAGTGTCATCGAACGAGTCGCAACGTGAGTGCGCAGTGGCCGGGTTAGGCGTGGCGCTGTTAACGCGCCACGCCGTCAGCCTGGAGCTGGCGACCGGCCTGCTGCATGAGCTGCCGGTCGAAGAATTGCCGCTGTATCGCAGTTGGTGCCTGGTGCAGGCTAAAGCCAAACGCCTGTCACCGGTGGCGCATGCGTTCCTGGAATTTATTCGCAGTGAACGCCAACAAATCAGCGCGCTGGTTGAGCGGTTCGACGGCCATTTGCCGACGGGGTCTGCCAGTAATTGAGTGCAGCGATATCAGGGTAATCGGCTGTTTCCAGGCGCAGCTGACGCTGGTCCGTAAGGTCTTCAATCGCACGACGAAAGGCCATGCGACGCTGGTCTTCTTGCTGACGGCGGGTTTTGACGGCGCTGTTGCGTTCTTCGTAAGGCTGGGCCATTTCGAGTCTCCCAAGGCGTGTACGGGAGTTTCACGATGGACTTTGTTTGTGACGACTTTGCGAACGTGCAGTGACAGGGGGATGAAACTGTGGGAGCGGGCTTGCTCGCGATTCAGACAACACGGTTTACCTGAATGATCGCAGCGATTCCATCGCGAGCAAGCCCGCTCCCACCGTGGATCTTCAACGCTCTTAATCTTCGTGGCTTTTCAGCGATTTTGGCGACAGGCGCAGGCTGCGAAGGCTGCGTTTAACGCTTTTAAGGTGGTTGACCAGGCTCGGGCCGCGGGCCATGGCAACGCCCATCGCCAACACGTCAATCACCACCAGGTGGGCGATACGCGAGGTCAGCGGGGTATAGATTTCGGTGTCTTCGTGCACGTCGATCGCCAGGTTTACCGTCGCCAGTTCAGCCAAAGGCGTTTGGCTTGGGCACAGGGTAATCAGCGTCGCGCCACTTTCACGCACCAGGTTGGCGGTGATCAGCAAGTCTTTGGAACGCCCGGACTGCGAGATGCAAATGGCCACGTCTGTCGGCTTTAAGGTTACCGCCGACATCGCCTGCATGTGCGGGTCGGAATACGCCGCCGCCGTCAGCAACAAACGGAAAAACTTATGTTGCGCATCCGCCGCTACAGCGCCCGATGCGCCAAAGCCGTAAAACTCCACGCGTTGCGCTTGCGACATGGCGGTCACAGCCTGCTGCAACGCCACCGGGTCGAGCTTCTCGCGCACATCCATCAAGGTGTGCAGCGTGGTGTCGAAGATTTTCAGGCTGTAATCGGCAACCGAATCGTCTTCATGAATCGCAAACTGACCAAAACTGGCACCCGCTGCGAGGCTTTGCGCCAGCTTGAGTTTCAGGTCCTGAAACCCCGAACAACCGATCGCCCGGCAAAAGCGCACGATGGTGGGTTCGCTGATCCCCACGCTGTGAGCAAGGTCGGCCATGGAACTGTGCATTACAGCCGCAGGATCAAGCAGCACGTGATCGGCGACCTTGAGTTCCGATTTACGTAACAAGTGGCGTGACTGGGCGATATGTTGCAGCAGGTTCAAAAGGCAGGACTCGGTCTGGAAGCGGCGGGCGCCGGGGATGTAGCAATCTTGTAGTTATACTACAAGAATTCGTTTTTTGCCCAACCAATACGTCGTAGTCTCGCAAGCCTTATCGGCAAAATGCCGTGTTTTCAGGGCATGTAGCCTTTCTTGCCACTACCAAATGGCGACACCGGCCCGCAATAAATCGGCCATGGCCTGAGCGTTGGTCGGGCTGCTGATCAAGTAACCCTGCACTTCGTCGCACTGATGCTCCTTGAGAAACGCCAGTTGCACTTCGTTTTCAACGCCCTCGGCCACCACTTTCAACTCCAGGCTGTGGGCCATGGCAATGATCGCCTTGGTGATGGCATCGTCCTCAACACAGGTGCCCACGCCACGGATAAACGTCTGGTCAATTTTTACGTAGTCCACGGCAAAGCGCTTGAGGTAGCTGAGCGATGAGTAGCCGGTGCCGAAGTCATCAATGGCCAGTTTCACGCCCAATTCATGCAATTGCTGGAAGGTGGCGATCACGTAGTCGACATTTTCAAGCAACTGGCTTTCGGTGATTTCAAGCTCCAGGCAGTGCGGCGCCAGCCCGGTATCTTCCAGCACCTGGCGCACCAGGCTGACCAGGTTGCCCTGGCGCAATTGATGCCCCGACAGGTTCACCGACACCCGTATCGGCGCCAGCCCCGCCTGTTGCCATTGCGCGGCCTGACGACAGGCCTCACGCAGCACAAACTCACCGATCAGCACGATAAGGCCGGTTTCTTCAGCCAGCGCAATAAAGTCGCTCGGCGACACGCTGCCCAGCTCCGGATGATCCCAGCGCACCAAGGCTTCGGCAGAATCCAGACGGCCGGTTTTCAGGCAAAGCTTGGGCTGATAAAAAACGCTGAGTTTGCGTTCGCCAATGGCTTTGCGCAGTTGATTCTCCAACTGCAAACGCTCAAGGGTGCTGTGTTGCAGGCTGTGGCTGAAAAACTGAAACGTCCCGCCGCCCATGTGTTTGGCCTGTTGCATGGCTTTGTTGGCCTGGCTGACCAACTGGGCGATGTCTCGCGCGCCATCGGGCAACAGGCTGATGCCCATCGATGCGCTGACCACCAACTCGTGACCATCGACCACTATCGGCCGGCTCAGCTTGCCCAGCAGCCGGGTGGCAACCCGCGCCAGGCTGGTCAGGCTGCCGTAGGCATCGAACAGCACGGCAAACTCATCGCTGGAGAGGCGCGAAATGGTGTCGGCTTCGGGCAATGCCTTGGTCAGGCGCTCTGCAATTTTTTGCAGCACTTGGTCCGCCAACTCCGGCCCGAGGCTGTCGTTGAGCAATTTGAAGCGATCCAGGTCGATGTGCAGCAATGCCAGGTTTCTCGACGTGCCTTGGCGAATGCGCTGATTGGCCTCCTCCAGACGCTCTTTGAACAGCAGCCGATTGGCCAGCCCCGTCAGCTCATCAAAATGCGTCAGGTGGCGTACCCGCGCCTCAACGATACGCCGCGCCGACAGGTCGGTAATAAAGGCCACGATATGGCTGACCTGCGCAGCGTCGTCACGCACTACCTTGAGTTGCAGCCATTGCGGGTAGAGTTCGCCGTTCTTGCGGGTTTCTACCAGTTCACCCAACCAGCTGTCGTGCTCTGCCAGCGAGGCCTGAATGATCGGAAAATGCCGCCGCGCATCACGGCTGCAGGCCAACTCATCGACCCGGCGACCCACCAGCTCTGCCACGTCATACCCGCTGATCCGGCTGAACGCCTGGTTAACCGTGAGCATCTTATAGGTGGGATCAAGAATCACGATGCCTTCGCTGGCAGCCTCGAACACCGTCGACGCCAGCCGACGCTGCTCGACCTCACGGGCGAGCTCAGCGTTGAGCTGTTCACTGCGAAAATTGGCGTCCTGCAGTTCTTCGAACACGCTTTTGAATTTTTTACGGCGTACTTTGCGACGCTGATTAATCAGATCAATTCGCCAGACGAATGCCCCCAGCAGAGCCAGAAAAAGCCCGAATCCTAAGCCGGAATAAATCCCCAGGGAGGTAAAACTCTGATTCATCGGCAACGTTCTTATTCAAGGGAGATGAGCCAAAAAAGTCGCCCGAGCATACACAAGCAGCGCCCACGACCAAACGATGAGACGTCAAAAAATAGACGACATTATTGCAGTTAACCAAACCAATGACGTAACAGCCTGTAGACACTCTTTTTTGACGTTTGGCACAACGCCACGACAGACGGCCCAACAGAACTGGATTGGTGTTTGCCCGGTTAGCCCCGGCACCCTAGAATGCGTCGATGCGCGAAGATCTCTCTCTCTTGTTAAATTCCCTCAACGATGCCCAACGTCAGGCCGTCACGGCCAGTATTGGGCGTCAGTTGGTCCTGGCCGGCGCAGGTTCCGGCAAAACCCGTGTGCTGGTGCACCGTATCGCCTGGTTGATCCAGGTCGAAAACGCGTCCCCGCACTCCGTGCTGTCGGTGACCTTCACCAACAAGGCCGCTGCCGAGATGCGTCATCGTATCGAGCAGCTTATGGGGATCAACCCGGCCGGCATGTGGGTGGGCACCTTCCACGGGCTGGCACACCGCCTGTTGCGGGCTCACTGGCAAGAAGCCGGTTTGAGCCAGACGTTCCAGATTCTCGACAGCGACGACCAGCAACGCCTGGTCAAGCGTGTCATCCGCGATCTGGGGCTCGATGAGCAGCGCTGGCCGGTGCGTCAGGCCCAATGGTTTATCAACGGCCAGAAAGACGAAGGCCTGCGCCCACAGCACATTCAAGCCAGCGGCGATTTGTTCCTGGGCACCATGCGCAGCATTTATGAGGCCTACGAGGCCGCCTGCCAGCGTGCAGGCGTGATCGACTTCTCTGAGCTGCTGCTGCGCGCCCTCGATCTGTGGCGCGACCATCCGGGCTTGCTGGAACATTACCAAAAACGCTTCCGGCACATCCTGGTCGACGAATTCCAGGACACCAACGCCGTGCAATACGCCTGGCTGCGTTTGCTCGCCAAAGGTGGCGACAGCTTGATGGTGGTAGGCGATGACGATCAGTCGATTTACGGCTGGCGCGGCGCCAAGATCGAAAACATCTACCAGTACTCGACCGACTTCCCGGACGCCGAAACCATTCGTCTGGAGCAAAACTATCGCTCCACGGCCGGCATCCTCAAAGCCGCCAACGCCCTGATTGCCAACAACAGCGGGCGCATGGGCAAAGAACTGTGGACCGACGGCGGTGATGGCGAAGCGATCAATTTGTACGCGGCCTTCAACGAGCATGATGAAGCGCGCTATGTGGTCGAAACCATCCAGAGCGCGTTGAACACCGGTTTGGCCCGCAACGACATCGCTATTTTGTACCGCTCCAACGCCCAGTCGCGGGTGCTGGAAGAAGCCTTGCTGCGCGAACGTATCCCGTACCGTATTTATGGCGGCCAGCGCTTCTTTGAACGCGCTGAAATCAAAAACGCCATGGCCTATATGCGCTTGCTCGAAGGCCGCGGCAACGATGCGGCACTGGAGCGGGTGATCAACGTTCCGGCGCGGGGCATCGGTGAAAAAACCGTCGAGGCCATCCGCGAGCACGCCCGTCACAGCGATGTGTCGATGTGGGAAGCCATGCGCCAGCTGATCGCCAATAAAGCCTTGCCGGGCCGTGCCTCTGGCGCCATCGCAGGCTTTATCGAGCTGATCGAGAACCTCGCCGCCAAAGTCATGGACATGCCGCTGCACCTGATGACCCAGACCGTGATCGAGCAAAGTGGGCTGATTGCCTACCACGAGGCGGAAAAAGGTGAAAAAGGCCAGGCCCGGGTAGAAAACCTTGAGGAACTGGTGAGCGCGGCGCGCAACTTTGAAAGCAATGAAGAAGACGAAGAGCTGTCGCCTCTGGCCGCCTTCCTTGGTCATGCTTCGCTGGAAGCCGGTGATACCCAGGCCGAAGAGCACGAAGACGGTATCCAGCTGATGACGCTGCACAGCGCCAAAGGCCTGGAGTTCCCGTACGTGTTCTTGGTGGGCATGGAAGAAGGGCTGTTCCCGCACAAGATGAGCCTGGAAGAGCCCGGCCGCCTTGAAGAGGAGCGTCGCCTGGCCTACGTGGGCATCACCCGGGCGATGCACAACCTGGTCATGACCTATGCAGAAACCCGACGCCTCTATGGTGCTGAAACCTACAACAAGGTTTCGCGCTTCGTGCGTGAAGTACCAAAAGGTCTGATCCAGGAAGTTCGTCTGTCCAACAGCGTCAGTCGCCCTTTCGGCGGCCAGAAACAAAGCGCCAGCACGCTGTTCGGCGGTTCGGAAATTCCGGAAACCGAATTCAAGCTGGGCCAACTGGTGAAGCACGCCGTGTTTGGTGAGGGCGTGATCCTTAATTTTGAAGGCGCCGGCGCACAGGCTCGGGTGCAGGTGAACTTCCCCGACGGCAGCAAGTGGCTGATGATGGGCTACGCCAAGCTAGAGGCCGTCTGACACGTAATAGCCTGTAGGGCGAGCTGGCCTCGCGATCTTTTGAGCGTCAAAAAGATCGCAAGGCAAGCTCTCTCCTACATGTATTACGTGACTTCAGGATCCGTCCTACACCCAATCAGGCAAAAGCCCGAAACATTTCACTGCTAGCCAGTCACACCTCACCTGTGCAACATGGCGCGCGTGTCATCCACAAATGGGAATTCCCTTTATGAAACGTTTTCTTAGCATCGCCATGGCGTTGTGCATCGGTTTAACGATGAGCCTCGACGCGAACGCCAAACGCTTCGGCGGCGGCAAAAGCGCCGGTTCAGCGCCAAGCCATCAAACTCGCCAAGCGGCTCCAGCCGCAGCAGCTCCTGCTGCCGCAGGCGCTGCGGGCGCCGCTGCCAAAGCCGGCGGTGCTTCGCGCTGGCTCGGCCCTCTGGCTGGCCTCGCGGCTGGCGGCCTGCTGGCCTCCATGTTCATGGGTGGCGGCTTCCAGGGCATGCAGTTCTTCGACATCCTGATCATGGCCGTCATCGCCTTTGTGATCTTCCGCTTCATTGCCGCGCGTCGACGCAAGCAACAAGCTGACATGGCCCCTGCTGGCCATGCGCCGATGCAACGCGAAGTGTTCGAGCAAAAGCCAGCGTTGAACTCGATCTTCGGCGGTTCGGCTGCTCCTGCCGCAGCCCGTCCGGTGATCAACGCACCAGCCTGGTTCAACGAACAAAGCTTCCTGGAAGCTGCGCGTAACCATTTCCAATCCCTGCAACAGCACTGGGATGCCAACGAAATGGACAAAATCGCCGAGTTCGTGACCCCGCAAATGCTTGAGTTCCTCAAGCGCGAGCGTGCTGAGCTGGGTGACGGCTTCCAGTCGACCTACATCGACGATCTGCAGGTTCAACTTGAAGGTGTGGATGATCGCGCCGACAAGACGATTGCCACCCTGACCTTCAGCGGCATCTCGAAAAACTCGCGTTTCGACCAAGGCGAAGCGTTCAGCGAAAGCTGGAACATGGAACGCCCACAAGGCGAGAACCAGCCTTGGCTGGTTGCCGGTATCCGCCAGAACGGCTGATCCCTCAGGCATTACATGCTGTAACCAAAGCCCCGGACTTGTCCGGGGCTTTGCATTTCACGATTGCACTTATAACGAGCTACTGTATAAAGCCCGTCATATAAACCGCGCCATACAGAGCATGAGGATTGAGGTCGTGGAAGAAATTATCGAACAATTACGTGAAGCCAACGAACCGGTGCCTGTTCCTCTGGAACTGCCTGACGAGGACCTGCTGGTCGAAATCGAAGAACAATTGTTCATCGATATTCCTTTTGTCTTCCGGGAGTTTTTGCTGACCGTCAGCGACGTAGTCTATGGCAGCCTGGAGCCGGTCACCGTGACCGACCCTCAGTCCCACACCTACTTGCCAGATGTGGCAGCGAACGCCTGGGATGCCGGCGTTGATCGCAGCCTGATCCCGATCTGCCAGGACGGTGACGACTTCTACTGCGTCGAAGAAGACGGCACCGTGGTGCTGTGGTCCGCTGAAGAAGAGCTGGTCACCGAAGAAACCTGGGAGTCGGTTTGGCACTGGGCCCGCGACGTCTGGCTGGAAAGCTGATAAACGCCCTGTAGAAGCGAGCTTGCCTCACGATCTTTTAAACGATCAAAAGATCGCGAGACAAGCTTGCTCCTACACAGTTTTCAGTGGCTGCTTTCCTTGTGATTATCCAGCGTCTCCAGCAGTGCCACCTGCATACGCGTGTGAATACGCACAAACCAGCGCCACAACACCGCCGCAACGCCCGCTGCCACCACGGCAATCACGATCAGCAGTTCGTTAGTCGGCAAGATGCTCGCCGACAAGGCTGACAGCAGCAGAAAAATCACCAGCAACGACAGAATCGGGATCACTTCAGCGATCACCCGACGCACACGCTGTGTGTGCCGCCCGGCCATTTCCGGTTTAACGCCCATCTCGGCCAGCAACATCGACAACGCTTTGAGCTTACGATACGCCGCAATCAAAAACGGCAGCGACAGGAGCAAGGCAAGGCCCCAGATCATGCCTTTCTGCCAGCTCGGCTCCAGGATCCAGCCCTGTAGGTAACGTGCGATCCGCGGGGCGAAAAAGCCGCCGGCAAAGAAAATAGCGATCACCAGGGCCAAATTGACACCCACCTGCAGCAAGATCTTGCGGATCATCGCCGCGAGCAAAGCCCCCTCGCCTTGCGGCTGAATGCTGCGCAGCCATTCCCCATACAACCCAAAGACCCGCGACACACGCCCCGGCACCACATGGGACAGCTTGAGCGAGAGCGGGTCTGCGGCGCGAATCAGGTAAGGCGTCATCAAAGTGGTCAGCACCGATACGGCGACCGCTACGGGGTACAGGAAGCTGCTGGTGACCTGTAAAGTCATGCCTAGCGCCGCAATGATGAAAGAGAATTCGCCAATCTGTGAAAGGCCCATCCCGACACGCAGTGAGGTGCGTCCGTCATTGCCAGCGATAAAAGCGCCAAGCCCGCACGAAAGCATCTTGCCCAGTACCACCGCGACGGTGATCACCACGATCGGCACTGCGTATTCCATCAAAATGGCCGGGTCGAGCATCAGCCCGATGGCGACAAAAAAGATCGCGCTGAACAGATCACGTACTGGCTCGATCAAGCGTTCGATTTTCAGCAACTGGCGCGATTCAGCCATGATCGCGCCGATCAGGAAGGCGCCCAGCACCATGCTGTATTCCAGCCGGACCACCAGCAGGCAGAAGCCAAAACACAGGCCCAGCACGGTGATCAGGAGCATTTCGTTGCTTTCAAAACGGGCCACATAGGCCAGCACGCGCGGCACCAACAAGATGCCGATGACCAGCGCAACGATCATGAACAGCGACAATTTGCCGACTGTCGAAAAGACTTCTTCCGGGCTCACACTGCCGCTCACGGCGATACTCGAAAGCAAGGCAATGATCCCGATACCCAAAATGTCTTCCACGATCAGCACGCCAAAAATCAGCTGCGCGAAGCGCTCGTTTTTCATCTTCAAGTCGTTAAGCGCTTTAACGATGATGGTGGTCGAGGAAATCGCCAGGATCGCGCCCAGGAACAGCGAATCCATGGTGTTCCAGTCGAACCAGCGGCCAATTTCGTAGCCGATCCAGATCATCAGCGTAATTTCCATAAACGCTGCGATAAACGCGGTGGCCCCGACCTTGAACAGTTTGCGCAGGCTAAATTCCAGCCCCAGGCAAAACATCAAAAAGATCACCCCGAGTTCGGCCAGGGTCTTGATGGTTTCTTCATCGTGAATCAGGCCAAAAGGCGGGGTGTGCGGACCGATAATAAAACCTGCCACGATGTAACCCAGCACCACCGGCTGCTTGAACCGGTGGAACAGAATAGTCACCACGCCTGCGACCAGCATGATGACTGCCAAATCCTGGATAAAGCTGATGGCATGCATGGCGTGACGCTCCTTTATAATTTTTACCCGGCAACAAAACGACAGACCCAGCTTGATACGCTGCGCATCTCAATTGTTTTAAGTGTAGGAATTGTCCGAACGAAGGACATTTGCACGCTAACAGCGCGACTTCTGGCTGAAAGGCGGTGCAATATATGGAAACAGATACAACAGAGCGTGACGACAGCCAAAGCGACAGCGTCCCGTTATTAACTGTTTCAAAAAATCACAAAGCGTCCGCAGAGATGCCCACTTCACTGCTGCAACACAACCGCGAGCCTGCTGCTATGGAACCCGGAAACTCCCAATTGTCGATGACGGTCTTGATGACCCCGGACATGGCCAACTTCTCTGGCAATGTTCACGGCGGAACCCTGCTCAAGTACCTCGACGAAGTCGCTTACGCCTGCGCGAGCCGCTATGCAGGGCGTTATGTGGTCACCTTGTCGGTGGACCAGGTTATTTTCCGTGAGCCGATTCATGTCGGCGAGCTGGTGACCTTCCTGGCGTCGGTCAACTACACCGGCAACACCTCGATGGAAGTCGGGATCAAAGTGGTCACCGAAAATATTCGTGAACGTTCAGTGCGCCACACCAACAGCTGCTTCTTCACCATGGTAGCGGTTGATGACGACCGTAAACCGGCGGCTGTACCGCCTTTGCAGCCATTGAACAGCGAAGATAAACGCCGCTTTATCCAGGGCAAGCAACGTCGCCAGATCCGCCAGGAACTGGAACAACGCTATCGAGAATTGAAAGACGAAACGCTGTAAGCCACACCGCCCAACCTCTGTAGGAGCGAGCTTGCCTCGCGATCTTTTAAACGATCAAAAAAGATCGCGAGACAAGCTCGCTCCTACAGGGCATTGGCTAAAGTGGCAGCTTACAAACTGATCGGCACCGCCTCAAACCGCACACGCGGGTGGGCAATGCGGTCTTGTGCACGCACCAGTTGCAACTCGTAGCTGCTGCAGGCCTGAGTTTCGAGCAGCACTTCATGCACCGCTGCCGCCGCGAACTCAAAGGCCGCCACCAGGCTGTCACCCAGCAGCACGCGCGCCAGGAACAACCC
The DNA here is from genome assembly GCF_040310285.1 of Pseudomonas sp. HY2-MNA-CIBAN-0224. Taxonomy (NCBI): domain Bacteria; kingdom Pseudomonadati; phylum Pseudomonadota; class Gammaproteobacteria; order Pseudomonadales; family Pseudomonadaceae; genus Pseudomonas; species Pseudomonas sp. HY2-MNA-CIBAN-0224. Next base: position 14,725 of record NZ_JBEOPQ010000013.1, read on the forward strand.
GGACGTCAGATCGCCCACGCCCACAGGCTGACGCGGGAAGGCCAACAGCGGGCGGCGCAGGTGCCAACTGCCCTCGGCAGTCACTAGCAGCATCTCAAAGCTTTCTGCAGGTTTGCCGGGATACGACAAATGCTTCACCAACACCGCTTTTGGCCCACGCGCCAACAGGCTGCGCGCCATCGCCAGGCAATCGAAGAGTGATTGCGGCTGGCGGCCACAAAAGCTGTCCAGTTCCAACTGATTAGGGCACAAAAAATCAGCGACGGCGGCCGCTTCGTCGAGCAGAAAATCACTCACCTCCTGCGGCACGATGCAGCCCTTCTCCGGGTGCCCCATCACCGGATCGCACAGATACAGCGCATGCGGGTTGGTGGCCTTGATGCGGGCCACACCGCGCAGAATCGCCCGCCCTTGCGCCGCGCTGCCCAAGTAGCCCGACAGCACGGCATCACAGTTGCCCAGCTCGCCAATCGCGGCAATGCCATCAACCAGTGCAGGAATTTGTTCTGGGGCCAACACTTCGCCCGCCCACTGACCATACTGAGTGTGGTTAGAGAACTGCACCGTGTTCAGAGGCCAGACATTCACGCCAACACGCTGCATAGGAAACACAGCTGCGCTGTTGCCGGCATGGCCGAAAACCACGTGGGATTGGATGGCGAGTAAGTGAGGTGTACGTTTCATGCCGGATTCCAGACTGCTAGTGGATTCAAGCCACGCAGTATGCGACTAAACAGGACCTGTACGACAGGCTGAAGACACAGTTAAGCTGAACCCAATCTGTTGGAGCGCATTGAATGCTGACCCTGGGAAATATGTTTGTGCTGATGCTGCTGGCAACGGGCGCTGCCTGGCTGTGGCACAACCACGGCCTGCGTGAGCGTGCGCTCGAACGAGTCAAACAGCATTGTCGAAAACTCGATATCGAGTTGCTCGATGACAACGTGGCGCTGAAAAAAATTGGCTTTATCCCTGATGCCAATGGGCAAAAGCGCTTGGCCCGTGTGTATAACTTCGAATTTACGGTCACTGGCGATCAGCGCCATACCGGCACCATCACTCAGTTCGGCGCCCACAGCGCCAAAATTGACCTGCCGCCCTACCCGGTCAGGGCCGAGGAAGAACCTGAGCCAGCGGTCGTGCACAGCGCTCAGGTGATTGAACTCAGCCAATGGCGCCAGGAACACAGCAAGACCCGCCACTGAGCCGCCTCTATACGCCCACATCTGTCTGCGCTTGCCTCGCGATCTTCTGGTTGTCCAGAAAGTCGCGAGTTAAGTAAGCCTGTGGATAACTCCGCTGAAACCCTTGATTTAGACGCCTCGCACTGTTTTTTAAGCGATAAATCGGCTGCACACAGTTTGAATTGTAAGACAATTTTACCAGCACAAAATCCCCGTAAACACTGGGTTTCAGTGCCCTCCTGGCTCAGCCTTCTGCCTTTAACAGGCAACTTTCCAACCCGGCGCGAAGCACCTCCAGGTCTTGCGGCTGCTCAAAGATCAGTTCCAGTCGTGAATCCTGGCGCCACTCGCTGGGTTTCCACAGTTGCAGCGAGTTATCCACAGAATTACTCGAAAACCAGCCCTCTAAAGCTCTGACAACCAGCTTGGCGCGCCGCCAATCGAGGCTTTTCAACCACTGCTGCAAGCAACTCAAATCAAATTGCCGCGAGGCATGCCAACGCCACCCCACACTCCAGCCTTCAGGTTGAAGCCGAGCCTCCTGAATAGGGATTCCGGGATCAGTAAAAACACTGCCAACCTGAATAATATCCTTATAAATCAATGACTTATCCACAGGATGAATATCTTTCATGTCAGCTGCAGGCAGCGATTTTAAAGGGATTCGGCCATTCTCTACCCATAAAATCGGGCACTTTGGCAGGCCGTATGCAATCTGCTCACGTTGCTCTTTTTGCACACTATGAGATTTATTCATGACCAATAAACCGGCACTTTTCAGGGCCGTTTGCTGAGTTTCGGGGAGCGTTTTTCCCTGAGCCATCGCCTGTGCATCGAGCACCATCACGCACGGCTGCAACGCCAAAACACCCAACCAGGGCGCCTCACTGAGCTGTTTTAAAATTTGCGCGGGATGCCCCAACCCAGACGGCTCGATAAACAACCGATCAGGGCGGGCCTTGCGTAAGAGACGGCTCAATCCGATTTGAAACGGCGCACCGTTGACGCAACACACACAACCACCGGCCACTTCGGCAATGGCTATGGCGTCACTTGCCGCGCCCATCAGGGCCGCATCCAGGCCGATTTGGCCGAACTCATTGACCAGTACAGCCCAGCGTTCGTCGACGGGCTTTTGCGTCATCAGGTGCTGAATCAGGCTGGTTTTGCCGGCGCCCAACGGCCCGGCAATTACGTGGGTAGGAATGTTCTGCAACATCATCGCCAGCTTCTGTTTTGATCGAAAGCAGCAATATGCCTCAGGCCAACCAATCCAGGGTCAAAATCAGTCGCCGTTCACCGTCTGCCAGGGCCGGAGAACGATGAATCAACCCCGCGCCCTCGTTGCCTTGCCATTTCTCGCCCTTGAGCAACGCCACATCACCGGTGTTCACCTGCTCAATACGCGATGGCTCGTCGGGTTCTGCCTGGGCCTGGCCGAGATGACGACGGTTCATCACACCTTCCTGCAACCACTGGCTCCCAAGCCCTGCGTACGTGGTAATAAGCCTGACAGGCACATGGTCGACGTGAAACCGTGGGCACATGGCCTTATCCAAGGCCCTGAGACGCAGGCCCACGCGTTTTGCGCCTAATAAACAGGCGTAGGCACTGACCAGCCAGGAAATATCAGCAATGAAGCCCTCATAGCCGTCCAGATCGTTAAACCGGGAAGCCAGGCCCTTGAGGTTGGGCTGGGCATTTTCATCGCCCATCTCAAGCACCAAGGCATCCGCCAGCGGCTCACCGAGCGAGAGCAACAGCTCTGCAAAATGGCTGATGTGCACCGGTAATTGGCGCTGCCAAATAGCCAGATTGACCTCATCGTCGAGGATCCGCGTCATGGTTTCGGGTGTTTGCCCACTGACATGTCCGACCAAAGGCCGGATAAGTCGTACAACGTTACTCATGCCGCCACCTCTTCATACCAGTCGCCGAACGGATCATTCAGTTGCTGCCAGCCCTCTACGCCGAGGGCCATTTCCTGGTCCGTGAGCAGGCAGGCATCCAGCTCGGCCGAGAGCAGGGCAAAGTCGATGTGCTGCCCGATAAACACCAGTTCCTGACGGCAATCGGCAGTCTCCGGCAGCCATTTTTTAAGAATTTCGGCCTTGGTTTCTGCGTCTTGTGGCCATTGTTCGCGGGGCACGAAACGCCACCAGCGGCCGGCAAATCCGTAGCGCATCAGGCCACCGGCCTGTGACCAACTGCCCGCTTCTTGGTACTTGCTGGCCAGCCAGAAAAAGCCCTTGGAACGCAGCAATTTGCCGTTGGTCCAGGGGCGATCAATAAAGTTAAAAAAACGCTCGGGATGAAACGGACGGCGCGCGCGATAAGCCGTAGAAGCAATGCCGTATTCCTCGGTTTCAGGCACGTGCTCACCGCGCAATTCTTGCAGCCAACCCGGTGCTTGAGCTGCGCGTTCAAAGTCAAAACGGCCGGTATCAAGGATCTTTTTCAGCGGAATTTCACCCATCACCATCGGGATGATTTCGGCGTGTGCATTCAAACGCTCAAGAATGGCGATTAATTCTTGGCGCTCGACACTGCTGATCAGGTCAATTTTGCTGATCAAAATCACATCAGCGAATTCGATCTGCTCAATTAGCAGGTCAGTAATTGAGCGCTCATCATCTTCGCCCAAGGTCTCGCCACGCGACGCCAGGCTTTCTGCGGCTTGATAGTCCTGCAGAAAATTCAGGCCATCGACCACCGTCACCATCGTATCCAGGCGGGCGATATCGGCCAGGCTTTGGCCCGACTCATCGCGAAAGGTAAAGGTTTCAGCCACTGGCAACGGCTCTGAAATGCCCGTGGATTCGATCAATAAATAGTCAAAGCGGCCGTCATTGGCCAACTTGCTGACCTCTTCCAGCAGGTCCTCACGTAAGGTGCAGCAGATGCAGCCGTTGCTCATTTCAACCAATTTTTCTTCGGCTCGGTTCAGGCTGACGTCTCGCTGAACTTCGCCACCATCAATGTTGATTTCACTCATGTCATTGACGATGACCGCCACGCGCAAATCTTCGCGGTTTCGCAAAATGTAATTCAACAGGGTGCTTTTTCCTGCACCGAGAAAACCAGACAACACGGTCACTGGTAGACGTTTACGCATGGGACTTCCTCATCAGGGTTGGCAGGTCAAAGCGCCCGCTTGAAGACTGACCCTATTCGGGCCTGCCTATAATGATACATTATAACAATACAAAGCATCAGAATTGTTATCTTGTAACATTAAGCCCAACCTCCCGATGGAAGACCTTTATGAATGCTTTAACCCTTCCCGACATTGCTTCACAAAACGCCCGACAAATTGTTCCACTGGATTGGGTCGGGATGTGTGGCATTGCCTTGCCTATTGTTATTGAAGGCCAGCGGCTCACGGCAACAGCCGACGCCGGCGTGAGTCTGGACGACGGCGAAGCGCGTGGCATTCATATGTCACGACTTTATTTAGCGCTCGAAATGCTCGAATCGCAGGACCTGAACCCGCTACTTTTGAAAAAAGTTTTGCAGCAATTTCTCGACAGTCACGATGATTTATCGATCTGTGCCTACCTGCGAATCCACACCCAGATGCTATTGAAACGTCCGGCGTTGGTCAGCCCATTGAGTGGCTGGAAGACCTACCCGGTGAGCATCGATGCGTCTCTGAAAAACGGAATGTTCCACGTGGAACTAAAAATTGAAGTGAACTACTCATCGACTTGCCCTTGCTCAGCGGCCCTGGCTCGCCAACTTATTCAGCAGCAATTCGTGAATGACTTCGCCAACAAGCCGTTAGAACACGCCGATGTTTTAGCCTGGCTAGGGAGTTCGCAGGGGGTTGTGGCGACGCCTCACAGCCAAAGAAGCACCGCAATTATGCAAACCCAGCTCAGCAACGATCAGCGAGCGCTGCCGATTGAAGTGATCATTAATGAGGCCGAAGCGGCGTTGGGCACCGCCGTACAAACCGCTGTGAAACGTGCTGACGAACAAGCCTTCGCCTTGGCCAACGGGCAGAACTTAATGTTTTGTGAGGACGCGGCGCGGCGATTGAATGTGGCATTAAAGGCAGTGCCAGGGGTGCAGGGTTTTAATCTGAAGGTGGTTCACGCTGAGAGTCTGCACAGCCATGACGCTGTGGCAGAGAGTCGCTGGAACTGGAAAGCGCGTTAAACCAATGGAAGATCCGCGCCGCGTGGAACACGTTGCGCGGCCCTTCTGAATTACGTGCGGGGTTTAACGGCGCCGCAGTTTTGCCCCAGCCACACAGCACGCGTGTCCATGCTGCCTTTTTGCGCAACGCCCGTTGCATTGAATGAGCCGATCACTGCCGTGGTGAATTCACGGTCACTGGCAAATGTGGCGACTCCAGCCCCCTGAGCATTTGGGCAACTAAAGCGAAACTTCCACTGATTTCCACTACGCTCAGTGATCTGCTGATTGCACCCGGACTTGGGATCGGCCAGCGGAATATCATCCGACTGCACCTGTTCGGGTGTCAGGCATACACGGATACCTTTACCGCCCAGGGTGACGCCTTGGCTTTCCATCTGAGCTTTCATCTCTGGGGTCATCATGTTCTGAAACTGTCCTAACATTACCTGCAGGTCTGGCAACTGTTGGCCGTCTACCTGCATATTGCTCGAGGTCACTTCCCAGAGGCCCGGCTGCAGCATTTGCGCTTGGGCCACAGGGATCGAAAAACCACACGCTAGTAACACCCCTAGCAGACGAACATTCATTAAGTCACTCCTATGGAATTGTCAGCGTTAGACGCCGAATGATCGCGAGTGTTGCACTCGAAGCTGAATAGCACATTCGCATCAGAACACGGTCTGTTGTACTTAGCGTTGGACATTGAGGAGTAAGGATACGCATGGATTTTTTAGGCCCGCACGTCATTGGATACCTGATTTTACTGCTCCACAGTTTAGGCTTGATTGCCGCCGTGCACGCAGTGTTAACCGTCAGAACAGCACAAGGCGCCATTGCCTGGGCCATGTCATTGTTCTTTATTCCCTACGTGACGCTCATCCCGTATCTGATCTTTGGCCGCAGCACCTTTGACGATTACATCAAGGCGCGCCGCGAAGCCAATCAGGAAATGCGAGAGGCCATCAGTGACTTGAACTGGCGCCCCTGGGTTGAAGAAGCTCTCACCGCTCGAAACTCCAAAGCCTATGGCTCGTTGCGCGCCATGCCTCGATTGGGGCGGATGCCGTGCCTGGCGAATAACAGCGTGCGGTTGCTGATCAATGGCACCGCCACTTTTGACGCGATCTTCAAAGCCATTCGCGCCGCTGAAAAAGTCGTGCTGGTGCAGTTCTTCATCATTCACGACGACGACCTTGGCAAAAAACTCCAGGCGCTCTTACTGGAAAAAGCTGCCGAAGGCGTCGCGGTGTATGTGCTGTACGACAGCATCGGCAGCCACGCCTTGCCCAAAAGTTACGGCGAAACACTGCGTGCCGGTGGCGTGCAAACCTACGCCTTTGCCACACGCGGCAGCTGGATCAGCCGCTTCCAGATCAACTTTCGCAACCACCGCAAAGTGGTGGTCGTAGACGGCCTGTTGGGTTTTGTTGGCGGGCACAACGTCGGCGATGAATACCTCGGCGCCAAGCCTCCGCTCTCGCCATGGCGAGACACCCACGTCGAAGTTAGCGGCCCGGTGGTTGCCTGCTTGCAGGAATCTTTTGCTGAAGACTGGTTCTGGGCATCGCGGCAATTGCCGCCGTTGATCCTGCCCAAGAGTTACCCTGAGACGGGGGTGCTCTGCCAATTCATGGCCAGCGGCCCGGCCGATCCTTACGAAACCTGCTCGCTGTTTTTCGTCGAAGCCATCCATGCCGCCAATGAACGGGTGTGGATCACCAGCCCCTACTTTGTGCCCGACGAAGCGGTGTTCTCCGCCTTGCGCCTCGCCGTGTTACGCGGCGTGGATGTGCGCATCCTGATACCGTCGCGCCCCGACCATAAAATCGTCTTCGCCGCGTCCAGCCTGTATGCCTTCGAAGCGGTTCGCGCAGGCGTACGGGTGTTCCGTTATCAGCCCGGTTTTATCCACCAGAAGGCCGTATTGGTAGACAACGAGATCAGCGCAATTGGCAGCGCCAACATGGATAACCGCTCGTTCCGTCTTAACTTCGAAGTGATGCTGCTGACGGTAGACCAAGCGTTCGCCGCCGATGTGGAACACATGCTCATGGACGACTTCGCTTTGAGCCGCGAAATCACCAGTGAAGACATCAAGTCGACTCACCGCCTGCAGCAACTGGGCATGCGAGTGGCGCGTCTGGTTTCACCGGTTTTATAAGTACACGTAAGACATGTCTGAACCTGCGATCGGCCATGTTTGAAAAGCCTCCCGCGTTGAGACAGTCTCTTAGCCGCTCCTTAAGCTGCGTAGCTCGGTGCAATGCCGAGCTACTTACTATAAGGATCAACACTCATGAAATTTTCGCTGATGGGTTTGCTGTTCAGCATCACCTCGCTGGCCCAGGCCGAAACCACCCCGCCGCCCGTCGTCCCCGCCATTACCGTCGAGTTCGGCAAGCCAACGTACATTCATCGATTGCACTACAAGAAGATGTACAGCGAAAAACCTTTTGAAGAAGCCATCCTGTACTACTACGACAATGGCTTGTACAAGATCATTTCCCCAGGCGAAAACCACTACGGCGCCTATGTGGTTGAAGGGGCGTTTACCGATGAGGAATACAAGATCAGCTACATCTCCTTGCCCTCAACTGACTGGGGTGGAAACGTAGCGCGTCATGATCTTGTGTTTAAAAAGAAGGGGCTGACCTTCGACCAGAAAGCCGTGGCACAGGTGGATCAAAACATCCCACTGCAACATGGGCTTTACCTCCAGGAAATAAACCCTGAAGTAAGCCCTGTTGCAATTACGTGGGATTCACACGGTCAACGATAAATATCGGCGCGTGTCGGTGGCAATTCAATGGAGCCATCGGCATGCGGTTTGGTCGCCAGGATCTGATCGATGTTGATCCAGCCATGGGCAAACGCGTACGCACAACCCGCCAGGTACAGGCGCCAGATACGCAGGGTTTTCTCCGGGACCATTTTCGCCGCAGTCTCCAGATTGTTTTCCAGACGCTGACTCCAGTGATCCAGCGTGCGCGCGTAATGCAGACGCAAGCTTTCAACGTCGACCACTTCCAGGCCGGCTTCGCTGATCTCGGCGGTGATCATCGACAGGTGCGGCAACTCACCGTTCGGGAACACATAGCGGTCGATAAAATCACCGGCCCCACGACCTACCGGGCGGCCATCAGTGTGCTTGGCGGTAATACCATGGTTCATCACCAGGCCGCCTTCACGCACTGCATTCGAAAGGATGTTGCAGTACTCATTCAAGTTGGCGTGCCCCACGTGCTCAAACATGCCCACGCTGACGATTTTGTCGAAGCGGCCGTCTTGCGGCAGATCGCGGTAGTCGAGCAATTGCAGGTCGACCTTGTCTTGCAGGCCTTCGGCCTTGACGCGTTCACGGCCCAGCGCCAGTTGCTCTTTGCTCAGGGTAATGCCAAAAACTTTGACCCCGTACTCGCGTGCGGCAAAACGCGCCAACCCGCCCCAGCCACAACCAACGTCGAGCAGATACTCACCCGGTTTCAGGCGCAACTTGCGGCACAGCAGGCGAAACTTGGCTATCTGAGCTTCATCAAGGGTCTCTTCGCCGGTCTCAAAATAGCCACACGAATAGGCCATGTCCTTATCAAGCCACAGCTTATAAAACTCATTGGACAGGTCGTAGTGGTAAGAGATGGAAGCGGCGTCGATTTCTTTGTCGTGGTGAATACGCGTAGGTCGAGTGTCCTCTTCCTCCACCAGTGCCTGGCTCAACTCATCGCACACACGAATCACTTCTTTGACGGAGCCTTCCAGCTCAAGCTTCCCCTCAACAAAAGCGGTGCCCAACAGATCAAGGCTTGGGTGGGTAAACTCGGCAACCAATTGCGGGTCTTTGACCACAATCGTGACACTAGGCTCTGGCCCTAGATCGAACTGGTTTCCATCCCAAAGTTTAAGGCGTAATGGAAGATGAAGTTTCTGTAAAGCCGGTGGCAGTTGCGCGAGCATCAGTAAGTCCTCCTTCAATTCAGACATCGAAACTATAGGGTAGTCGATTAACCGAAACTGTCAGCTCAGTGAGCTGACAGCCTGAAGCCAGAGCGTGCGTGATGCGTTTTCAGACCCTTACTGCGGCGTTTCTGACGCCACCAACGGCTCATGAAAACGAAGCAAACGTCCAGCATTCCCCAACACCAATAACGTACTCAAGTTGTGCAGCAGCGCGGCAATCATGGCGCCAGCCGCCCCTAACCAACCAAACGCAGCAGCGGCAACAATCGCCAGTGTCCAGCCCAGCCCGATGACCACATTGACCTGCAGGGTGTGGCGGCATTCACGGCTCAGTCGCACACACGTCCCCAAACGCCGCAAGTCACTGCCGATCAACACGATGTCGGATGACGCCAGGGCAATGTCCGCACCGCCCGCCCCCATCGCCACACCGACCACGCCGGCTTTAAGTGCCAGCGAATCGTTGATCCCGTCACCGACCACCATAGGCCTGAAGCCACTGTCGATTTCGCCCAGCACACGCTTCAATTTATCTTCGGGCAAGGCTTGGGCTTGTACTTCACTGATGCCCACCGCCTGCGCCAAATGGTCCGCCACACTTTGCCGGTCACCCGTCAGCAAGACCTGACGCCCCAGCCCCAGCTCGCGCAATTCGCGCAACGCCTGTTGGGCTTCGGGCTTAACGCTGTCCGCCAACAATAACCAGCCAAGAAACTGTGTGTCCAATGAAAGACCTGCAATAGGGCCATCATGGTCCGGCACCGGGGTTGTGGTAATAGTCAATTGGTCGAATAACTCCGGCCGCCCCAACGCCGCTTCGCCCTGCTCGGTTCTGGCCACAACACCCAAACCCTGGCGCTCGCGCACATCCTCCAGCGTCAGCAATTGGTCATGGCTGACCAGCCCGGCCAACGCCCGACTCACCGGGTGGCTGCTGGCAGCGCCCAAACTCGCGGCCAGTTGCAACAACGGCTGATGCTCCGTGAGCGGTGTTTCAATGGCTTGCAGGCGCAACGTGCCGTAGGTCAGGGTACCGGTTTTATCCACCACCAAGGAGGTCAAGTCGGCCAGCTCTTCAAGGAACGCCGAGCTGCGAATCAAGATCCCGTGACGCGCCGCCACGGCGATCCCGGCAATCGCGGTGGCCGGTGCCGACAACACCAACGCACACGGGCACGCCGCCACCAACACCGCGAGCATGGCTTGGGCATCGTTGGTGATAAACCAGGTCACGGCGGCGATCATCAACACCAGCACCATGTAGCCGCCCGCATAGCGCTCGAGCAAACGGGTGATCGGCGGCTTGGCGCGTTCGGCGTTTTGCATCAGGGCAATGACTTTGCCCAGCGTGGACTCTTCACCGGTGCGTGTTACTTCAACGCGCAGCAGGCCGTCCAGGTTGATCGCGCCCCCGTAAATGGGCATGCCCACGCTGACTTCCAGCGGTACCGATTCCCCGGTGATCGACGCCGTGTCGAGGCTGGCCTGGCCCGCCAACACCACACCATCGGCCGGCACACGATCCCCGGCGCGCACTTCAACCTGGTCCCCGGTCTTGAGCGTGCTGTTGTCGACCTCCAGCAAACGGCCGTCGGCCTGAAATAACCGCGCCTGGCTGCGGGTCAGTTTGCCCAGCGCATGAATGGCTTCTTGCGAACCGATCACGCTGCGCTCTTCCAGCACGTGGCCAAAAATCATGATGATCGGCAACAGTGCAGCGGTCAGTAAATCGCCGGTGGCCCACGCGCCCAACATCGCCAGGGCAATCAGTTGATCGGTGATGCCGTGCAGGCTCGGATAACGCAGGCTGTACCACGCCGAACGCATCACCGGCACCGCCACCAACAACGAGGCAAACCCCAATAACAATTGGCTGGTGCCCACTTGCAGAGGCATGAACCAGCGCCACACCAGCCCCAAGGCCAGCAACCCCAGCGCCAGCATCGCCAGCGTCAGTTGCCGCGCAGCGCTGCGTTGCTCGGCGCTGCTCAGCATGCTGACCACGGGTTGCGTTGCAGACGTACTCATTGTTCGGCTCCCTGAATAATCAGACGGGAATCATCTTTAGGATCAACGGTGGTAACAGAGCCGGCCTGCCCGAGAATTTTTGGCACCCGCTCGCGGTATAAACGCAGCAGCAAACCAGGGTCATTACCGGCCTGTTGTACCTTGGCCAAATTGACGATGGCCGCCGTGTCCGATTGCGCCAAGGCCAATCGTTCGCTGGCTTGGGCGTGAGCTTGCTCAACCGTGCGGTCGGCTTCCTGGGTGGCGTTTTGGATCGTTTTAGCGGCATCGTTGCGCGCGTTGGCCACGGCTTTGTCGGCTTGCTGACTGGCCGTCAGTACCGCGTTAAACGCGTTGACGGCCGGGCCCGGCAAACTCGATTGCACATCGACCCGCACCACCTCAAGACCAATGCCCTGCCCCGTTGCCGTCAGCGCCGCCAGTTGCTGATTGATGCCTTGCACCAAATCACCGCGCAAACGCTCACGGCGTTCAGCCGACTGTTTATCGCTGCCGAGCAGTTCCGGACGCGCCACTAAAATGGTGTCCAGATCCCGCGCGGCAGTCAGCGCCACCGCACTGCGAGTGACCACACGATCCAGCGCAGGCAACACATGCTCTGCTTGCAGCACGTAGGCATAAGGGTCGATGACGTTGTAAAACACCCGCACATCCAGTTGCACAACGCCCGCATCACCGGTCAGCAAATACCCGGAACCGGCCAGGGCATCGTTGATGGGCGTGGCAAAAGTGGCCACGCGATCCGCCTGCAGGGCGCTGTCCGAACGCAGCAGGTTTTCGATCCGGCGCTCACTCACGCGATCGGCGGCGGGCACAATCACCACTTGTTCAAAAGGCCGCGGCCAGGCCAACAGCAAGCCGGCATTCTGGATGCGGTCCAGCGCACCAAAGCGCAACACCACTGCGCGGTTCTGCGGATCGATCTGCCGCACATTCGACACACCCCACGCCACGGCGGCGAACACCGTCACGGCATACAAGCCCAAAAACGCTAAACGCCCCGCTTGTTGCCACGGGCTGCTGACACGTGGCGTGTCTTCAGATGAGCCACTCATGGATGCGACCCAGCCTTGTTATCCATGGACGGCGGGCCATCGACCAACACCCGGAACGGCGCCGCGTCGGTGCGCAAAATCACTTTGGTGCCGGGGTTAACCATGGTCCCCAACGTGTCGAGCGAGCGCAGCATGTTGTACAGCTCTGGCGAACTGGCGTACGCCTGACCATAAATTTTCGCCGCCTCGACCCGCGACTGCGCTTCGATGTCCGCCGCTTTCACACTGGCATCGGCTTGCAGAATGCGCGCATCGCGCTCGGCCGCCGAACGGATTTGTGCCGCTTCGCGCTTGCCCACCGCAGTGCGTTCAGTGGCGATGGTTTCACGCTCGGCGCGCATGCGATCGACCGTGGCGGTGAGCGTGACCGACGGCAACGTCAGCCGCTCAACCCCCACTTGCAACACACGCACGCCATAGGTGCTGAGCAATTGCTGTTCGATTTGCTGGCGCAGTTGCGCTTCGAAGTCGGCAATTTTGACTTGGCTGGCATCGGTGTTGACCAAACTGGACAGGTCAAAACTGGCGGCTGTGGTCTCCAGCGCCGAGCCGACAAAGGTCCGAATTTGCCGGGCGGCTTCATCAGGCTGGTTTTGTACCGCGCGCATAAAACGCTGCACGTTCTCGGGATCGCCCTGCACCTGCCAGGCCACGTAGGCCTGCACGATAATGCGCAGGCCGTCGCGGGTGCCGACGTCTTGCAGACCGCTTGAGGTGGTGCGCAAACGCAGGTCTACCGGCACGCTGACTTCAAACGGTGCGGGCCAGCGCCAGCTCAATCCAGGCTCCAGCAGCACCCGCGCCGGGTTACCGAAACGGGTGATAACAGTGGCTTCGCCGGAACGCACCTGCACCAGGCTGGCGGCTGCTACGGCAAATAAAACCAGCAAGGCGGCCCAGCCCATGCGCCGCCATGGGAACGGGCTCGGCTCATGTTCGTCACCATGATGGTGGTGATGATGGCCGTGATGCGCGTGGCCGTGGTGGTGGCCGCCGTGCGCGTGATGATCGTGTGAGTGGCTCAAAACAAAGCTCCTTACTGAACAGCTTTACGCGGCGCGACTGGATCGGCCGGCAGCGTGAAAGAACGCAGATCGAGGGTTGGCGCGTTGCCGTTGCCCCCAAGGCGGTGGTCGAGAATCAAAAGTTTGGCGTTGTTCATGCCTTGGCTGAGCTGGCTCAAATACTGCTCAAGAACAAAGGCGTGACCGGCTTCGCGGTAGGCTTTTTGTTCGGCGCCAAAACGCAGGTCCGAGGTCTGCGCCGTCGCGTTCACTTCACGCGCCGAAGCATTGGCCTGGTCCAGCGCCATGCTGGCCTGCAATTGCGCAACGTTGGCTTGCTCGCTTGCCGCGCCACGCTCGCGGGCAATCAAGGCCTGGGCGCTGATTTGTGCCGCCTGAACGGCGTGATACGCGTTGGCCGCCCCGGCAGGCGGATGGATAGCCTCAACCACCGTGGCCAGAATCTCGACGCCGCTGCCCAGCGAATCCAGATCGGCCTGCACGGCGCGGCCAATGTCACTGGCCAACTCGGTACGTTGTTCGCCGAGCAAATCATCGAGGGTGCGCGAGGCAAAGTCGTGCACCAGGATGCGGCTCGCGGTACTGCGAATCAGCGTCGGCACATCGGCACTGTGGTACGTCGCGGCAATCGCGGCTTGATCGCTCAAGCCGATGCGGTACACAAAACGCACGTCCATGTTCACGATCTGAAAGCCCTGCTTGTCACCGCCACCGCTGGCAATGACCTGGGATTTGTCGTTCACATGCGTCGCGTCCCACAAGCGGTTGGCAGTCAACGGTGGCAGGCCGTCAGCAGGCGCCAGCACAGGGTCCGCCGCCGACTCGGTGCTGGTCGCCAGCTCATGCACCACCCCGTTTTCGACCATCAGCACCCGGCCCAACGGCCAAGGCAGCCCTGCGTGCAAACCCGGCCCAAAGACTTCAACCGGCTTGCCAAAACGTTCATAAATGCCGCGCCCTTGCAGCGGGACTTCATTCACACCGCTGAGTATCCAGCCCACCGCGACGATCACCGCCAGCACCGGCAGGAACGCTTTGCGCATGTAGCTGAACGCCCAGATTTGCCGCAGGTCGATGCCAAACCGGTTATGCAATTCGTGCTGCAGCGCCAGCAGCGGTTGCGGTGGCCAGCGCAGCATCCCGGCAATAAAACTCTGCGCAATCATGCGCGGTTCGAGCCGGTCGCGGCGTGGACTGAAAATCGCCGCCACGGCCCGAAGGATTAACTCAATCGCCACCGCCGCGGGCAGCACGCCCAGCAATACCGCAAGGCGAGCGGGCCATTCGGCCTCGGCGCTGCTGAACAGCAGACATAACGCACTGAGCAAAAAAGTGAGGATCGGCACACGCACCAGCGGCGCCAGTAAGCGGGCTTCCGGCCAGCGTGCTTCGGGTTGCTGCGCCAGGTAGCGTTCGAACACCAGCAATACAAATGCCAGCAAAACGGCCACCCCGGCGGCCACTCGCCCGCTGGTGCCTAAATCGGCACCGGCCAGCGACGCGTCCCAACTGTGCTGTACACACCACACGGCCAAGCCGCCGACGCCCGCCAGCCAAAAGACTGGCGCCCCGATCGAGGCCAAAAACCGATGCGCCCCGCGACTCAACCGTTGGCAAAAACGCTCGTAGGCACTGAGCGGCTCGGCGGGCTGTTCTTCGATCAATTCAGGTGCAGGATTGAGCGCTGCCTTGCGCCAGTCCGCCACCCAAAACGCCGATTGCGCCCCTGCCGCCACCACTAACAACGCAGCGACGTTGTTATTGAGCAGTGCAGGCCACAACGAACTCGGGGCAAACAGACCAATAAAAAAACCGACCGTCCACAGCATGATTGCCAGGGCGGCCAGTCCAACGCCTAACTGAAAAAGTTGACGCGCCTGAACGGTGGCACTTTGAAAACGAGACAAAGACTCAAGGCCACCCTCCTCGGCATCTAAATCGACACGCATGGAAGCTCCACTGTTTGATGAATATAGTTACGATATAACAAACAGTGTGAAACTTCTGCGGGCGGCCAGCGATCTTCATCTTGGCGCGGAGTCGGCGATAAACAGTCCCAAACGTGGACCTTATTTAAAGCGGCTAAACCGGTAAATGATTGAGCGGCAGGACAGCCGGCGCCTTGACCGTCTGAATTGCAAAGTTGCTGCGGATATCACTGACACCCGGCAACTTGAGCAGCACGCCGGTTAAAAATCGCTCGTACCCGCGTAAATCTGGCACCACAACCTGCAATAAAAAATCAGATTCTCCTGACACCAAAAAAGCCGAAATCACTTCTGGCAATGCCGTTACAGCGACACGAAACGCCTCCGCCTCATCTTCGTGATGGCGTTCAACCTTGATCCCGATAAACACCGTTAATCCCAGGCCGACCTCATCGCGATCCAGGTTGGCCTGATACCCGCGAATCACCCCCGCTTCTTCCAGCAACCGAACCCGACGCAAACACGGAGACGCAGACAGGCCAATTTCGTCGGCCAAGTCCACATTGCTCAAGCGCCCATCACGCTGCAAGGCGTCGAGAATGCGCCGGTCAAAAGCATCCAATTTTATTTTTGGCATATTCAAATTCTTTTGATTATCAAAAAGGTGGTTTCTGCCAAGACTAGACCTTCTTGAGGCTGAATACGCAACCACCTGCGCGTGCCTTCACCCCTAAAATCGTGGCTCACCTGCTATCGAGATGGGTCGCCATGGGGATGTTTCTGATTGCGCTGGTTGTGATTTACCTGATGCCCGGGCCGGACATGATATTGCTGCTGCAAACCGGTGCCCGACATGGGCGCGCATTGGCCCTCAGCACCGCGTTGGGCTTGGGCATTGCCCGGGCCTGCCATGTTTTTCTGGCCGCCGTGGGCTTGGCTGCACTGTTTAAAACAGCGCCCTGGACCTTTGATGGCGTGCGCCTGATCGGCGCGGCTTATTTAGTGTGGCTGGGCGT
Organism: Pseudomonas sp. HY2-MNA-CIBAN-0224; assembly: GCF_040310285.1. Taxonomy (NCBI): domain Bacteria; kingdom Pseudomonadati; phylum Pseudomonadota; class Gammaproteobacteria; order Pseudomonadales; family Pseudomonadaceae; genus Pseudomonas; species Pseudomonas sp. HY2-MNA-CIBAN-0224. The sequence continues at coordinate 31,058 of NZ_JBEOPQ010000013.1, forward strand.
GCGCATGCTCAAACCCGGCATGCTCACCCACTTGACCCTCGCCACCGGCGCGGTCAAAGAACCTGAATTGACTTGGGCTGGCGCGCTGCGACGTGGCTTGTTGACCAACCTGCTCAACCCCAAGGCCTTACTGTTTTGCTCGGTGCTACTGCCGCAATTTATCGACAACCAGGCAGGCACCGTGGGCGCACAGTTTTTTGGCTTGGGCGTGGTACTGGTGATCGTCGGCCTGATGTTTGACAGCCTTTACGCCATGGCCGGGGCCTCGTTGGGTCAATGGCTCAACAACAGCCCCCGGGCACAGCGTGTTCAACAGTGGTTATTTGGCAGCCTGTTGATCGGTTTCGCCTTGCGCCTGGCGTTCGTTCAACAGGCCTGAGCCGCAGGTTTACGGCTGCGGGTGGGCGATCAAGTGCTTGGCCAGCGCCTCGAATGCCGGGATGGTCACCGGGTCGTTTGCCGCGTTGCCGGCAATCGGATTGGACGCATAGCGCACGATGACCATCTCGGCTTTAAGGTCGATGTAGGTGCGCTGCCCATACACACCCCGTGCCATGAAGGCGCCATCGGCGTTGTGCGTCACCCACCACATGTCGCGATAACTGCCGCCTTTGAGCAGGTCATAACCGGCCTTGGCAAACGCGGCTTTATCGCCACCGGCGCGAATATCATCCACCACGGCCTTGGGCACAATTTGCTCGCCCAGGTACTGGCCGTTGTTGCGGATCATCTCGCCAAACCGCGCCATGTCCCGCAGCCCGGTGTTCAACCCGCCACCGGCAAACGGCGTACCGATGGAGTCCACAGAGAAGTACGCATCCTGTTCGGCGCCCAGGCGCTTCCAGATTTTTTCTGACAACAGTTGTGCCACGTTTTTCCCGGTGACCCGGGCAATCACCCAGCCCAGCACATCGGTGTTCACCGTTTTATAGGCAAAGGCTTTACCGTGTTCACCCTCGGGTTGCACGGTCTGCAAGTACTCCATGTACGTTTGCGGGCCGGTGTAATCCTTGGGCTTGGGCAGCGGGTTACCCGCCTGTGCGTGCTTCCAGACTTCGGCGTTAGGGTCGGCATAGTCTTCGCTGAATTTAAGCCCGGTGGTCATGTCCAGCACCTGGCGCAACGTCGCGCTGCCAAAGGCGGACTTGGCCAACTCGGGCACGTAATCCGCTACTTTTTTATTGGCGTCCAGGGTGCCATCGGCCACCAGCATGGCGCCCATCGTGCCCACTACCGATTTGGTCATGGACATGGCGGCATGCTGGCCTTGGGGGCTCAACACGCCGAAATACCGCTCATAGACAATTTTGCCGCGGTGCAGCACCACAATGCCGTCGGTGTAATTGGCCGCCAGCGACTGCTCCCAGGTCATCGCTTTTTGCCCACCTAGGGGCGTAAACGTCAGGGCGTCGATATCGCTGCGCAACGCCTGCGCCAACGGCACGGGCGCGCCCAGGCCACGGGAAACATTGGTGGTAGGCATCAGTTGGCGGAAGTTGGAAACGCTCCAGCGCATGGCCGGAAACTGGAAATAACTGCCATCGGCAAACCGCACAATCCGGTCAGGCGGCGGAGGCGCACCGACCATCCAGCCCAGGGTCTTGGGGTCACTGGCGGCGGCATCGGGGTAAGTTGTTTTATCGCCAGCACAGGCGATGGACGCTGCCAGGCAAGACAGCAAGAACACCACGCTTGTGCGTGCGGGTTTGAACAAATGCTTAAGCATACAAACGCCTCAATAAAGGAACGAGACCCGGCCAAGCGCTGAGTTGATTGTTCCATTACCAACCCATAGCCGCGCACTACCCTGCGGTATGAGAGGTTAGCTTGTATAGCTTCATGTGGCAGTGAACCTGCCTCTGTGGGAGCGGGCTTGCTCGCGATGGTCGTTAACGATGGCGCGTATCCGCTGAGCCCATGAGGCACCCTGAAGACCATCGCGAGCAAGCCCGCTCCCACGCATTCCCGATTAGTCCTGCAACGACGCGTGCGCCTGTTCCAGGAAGCTCGCATCAGCCCAATCGGTCACGCGGAAGTCGCCTTTGATGTAGCCGTGCTCGCGCAAGAATGACTTTTTCAACTCCAGTGCAGCGAGGTTTTGCGCCGACAGTTGTGGCACAAAATCACGCCCGTGCAGGGCCGCACGCACCAGCGCCGGGTCGCTGTTGAAGGTCACTCGGGTGAACAGTTCAGCGGCAGCGTCGGGGTTGGCGTTGATCCAGCGACCGGCCCGAATCGCGGCGCGCAAGAAGGCCACCACCAGTTCAGGATGCTGGCGGGCGAAGTCAGTGTTAACCGCAGTGGTGTATGGCCCGTTGGAGATTTTCAGGGTCCAGTCGGTGTAGCGCTCCAGGTCTTCGATCACTGTGTATTTGCCTGTCGCCACCAGCGATGCGGCGGTGCTGGCCTGTACCAGAATCGCGTCGACGCGGTCATCGGCCAGGGCCTGAATGTCCACCGGCGGCTGACCACGATGAGCCTTGATTTGCGTCCAGAGTTCAACCGGGCGCTGCGACGGTTGCAGGAAGCTTGGGTCATCGTCGTCGGCCAGATCCACCCACTGCACCTGCTCGGTGCTCAATCCGGCCAGTTCCAGCACCAGCAGCAAACCGTGCTGGGCCGTGGCGCGGGCGAAGTCGATCTTGTCGTCATTCTGGCTTTTGAACAGGCCGATACGCCGTCCGGCCAGATCCTGCACGCGGCGGATCCCCGAACCTGCACGCACCACCACTTGGCCGGCGCGCTGGCTGGCGGTGGTGGCGATCAGCGTGGTGTCGGTCAGATCCGCCTTGGCCCATAGGGTCGGAATCGCCCCGCCATCGCGGAACAGTGGGTTGAACGAGTGACGGTAATGCGGCAGCCAACCGCCATTTTCAGGCAACGAACGCAGGAAGGTGGCCTTGCCGCCAGCGCGCTTGAACTCTTCATCCAGCCAACCCAGCTCCACGGCAATATTGGACGCGACCAACACCGGGCAGATGGTGTAGTAGGCCTCTACCGGGTCAGCGACCAGACGCGGTTTTTCATGCAGTACGGTACTCATTACGACACTCCTTGGGGCAGAGAGGTAGCCTTAGCTACCCAGGGAAATACCTTTGCTGGCCAACAGGCGCTGCCCGTTGCCTCGCAGGATCAACTCGCGCTCGGCCGCCGAAATCGGCGCGGCCAGCACTTGGGCGATACCCGGCGCGATGTCAGGCACCGGGGCATAGTCAGAACCAAACACCAGTTGCTCGGCGCCCAGCACGCGGGTTGCCAGGGCGATGGCCTGGGCTCCTCGGCCAGCGGCGCCGGTGTCGAATAACAAGCGCTGATAACGCGGGCTGTGGCCGACCGCATCGAAGTGGCCGGGCACCTGGCTGAGTTCCACCAGGTTGGCGATGATGCCGGCGCCGCCGAGCATGGCGATTTGCACCGTGACGTCGGGTTAACGGTCCAGCAGGTCGCTGTGGGCCAAGGTGATGGTGGCCGAGGCAAACTGCCAGGCGATGTCCAGCACCCGCCGCGCTTCGATGGCGTCACTGTGCAACAGCACGGGTGGCTGGCCCGGCACCTGCGGGTGGGCGTAACCGGTGTGCAAATAAATATGGCTGCCCAGCTCTTGGGCTTTGGCCAGCAACGGTTCAAAACGGCTAGCGGCGGCCAGGCTGGCAAAGGCGTTAACCGGCAATACCGCACCGATCAGCCCCAGCTCTTCATGGGCGCGCTGCAACTCGCCCACCGACCACTGAATGTCGGAGGTCGACAACGCCGCCACGGCGCTGAGCCGCGTGGGGTACTGGCGCACTACGCCCGCCAGTTCATTGTTGTAGTCGCGCCACAGGCCCAACGATTCGCTGGCAGACAGCGCCGCGTCGATGCCCAAAGTGGTCGGCCAGGACAGCAATTGATGCGCCACCCCGACCTGATCGAAGTGCTCGATGCGCGCGTCCAGATCAAACCAGTGGTTGCCCAGCGCAAACGGTTGGGCCGTGGTGCCAGCCCCGGAGCGGTGCAAATTCGGTGCGCCATCGGCGCCCGGTAAAAGGCGCGGGCTGCTCTGGCGCTCACTCAAAAAGCGCAGCGAGCTGGGTGAAAACCAATGGCTGTGCAGGTCGATCACGCCCTGCACAGGGGCTTGGGTCTGGCTCATGGTTCAGGCCTCTTCAGGTGAAAAGTGATGGGCAATACCGGCCAGCCCCTGATCGAGATCGGCGAGCAAATCGTCTACCGCTTCAAGACCGACATGAATGCGAAACAGCACGCCCGGCACCTGCCACGGCGTGATCGCCCGCTGCGGTGTCTGGCGGCCAATCAAGCTCTCGAACCCGCCCCAGCTGGCGCCCATGGCAAACAGTTGGAGGCTGTCGAGGAAGGCATTGACCGCCTCGTCGGGCAGCGGCTTGAGCACGAACGCAAACAGGCCTGACGAGCCCAAAAAGTCACGCTTCCAGATCTCATGCCCAGGGCTGCTAGGCAGCGCCGGGTGGCGCACTTCAAGCACCTCGCTGCGTTGCTGCAGCCAGTGCGCCACGCGCAGCGCCGACTGTTGATGCTGACGCAGGCGCACGCCCAAAGTGCGCAGACCGCGCAGGCCCAGATACGCATCGTCGGCGCTGGCGATATAACCGAGGTCGCGCACCACTGAACGCACCTGGGCATAGAGCGGCTGGGTGGTCACGATGACGCCGAGCATCGCGTCGGAATGGCCCACCAGGTACTTGGTGGCCGCGTGAATGGAGATATCCACACCATGCTCAAAAGCCCGGAAGAACAGCGGCGTGGCCCAGGTGTTGTCCATCAACACCAGCGCGCCGTGGGCATGGGCGGCCTTGGCGATGGCCGGGATGTCCTGGACTTCAAAGGTGGTGGAACCCGGCGCCTCGACAAACACCACTTTGGTGTTGGGCCGCAGTTGGCCGGCGATGTCGGCGCCCAGCTCAGGGTCGAAATAGGTGGTTTCAATGCCATAGCGCGACAGCACGTCGTCGAAGACTTTGCGCGCATGCCAATAACAATTGTCGGTGACCAGCACGTGGTCACCGGCCTTGGCCACAGCCAGCACTGCGCCGGTAATCGCCGCCAGCCCCGACGGCATGATCAGCCCGCGATAGCCGCCTTCCAGCTCCGCCACCGCATCTTCAAACGCTGCGGTGGTGGGGTTGCCGTTGCGCCCGTAGGCATTGCCACGAAACTCCGGATCGGCCGACTTGCGCCGGAACTCGGCGAGCGCCTGGGTGTTTTCCCAGACGTAAGTCGACACGCGATAAACCGGGGTGTTGACCGTGCCCTCGTGGCTCGCCGGATTACGCCCCAAATGGGTCAGCTGGGTGTCGGCCAGCCAATGACTACGCGATTCTCTTGTGGACATCTTCACAGTACTCGTTCGAGGAAACGTTGGGTTCGGGGGTCGGCGGGGCGGCTGAAAATCAGCTCGGGGTCGCCCTTTTCGACGATTCGCCCGCCATCGGTGAAATACACCGTGTCGGCGATTTCGCGGGCGAAGCGCATCTCGTGGGTGACGATCAGGCAGGTCATGCCGCTGGCGGCAACATCGCGGATGGTGTTGAGCACTTCCTTGACCGTCTCCGGGTCGAGGGCCGCGGTCACTTCGTCAAACATCATCACGTCGGGGCGCATCGCCAGACTGCGGGCAATCGCCACGCGCTGCTGCTGGCCGCCGGACAACTGCCCGGGGAAGGCACCCTGTTTGTTTTCCAGACGCACCTTGGCCAGCAGCTCAATGGCGTACGCCTCGGCCTCTTGCCGGGACTGGCCAAGCACTTGAATCGGCGCCAGGGTGATGTTGTCCAGCACGCTGAGGTGCGGGAACAGGTTGTAGCTTTGAAAGATCATGCCGACGTGGCGGCGCAGGCCGGGCACGTCGAGTTGCGGGTCGTCTACGCGGATCCCGCAGACCTCGATGCGACCGCTGTCCACCGGGGTCAAGGCGTTGAGGGTGCGCAACAGGGTGGACTTGCCCGAGCCGGACGGGCCAATCAGGCAGGCGATTTCCGAGCGCCGAACCGACAGTGAAATGCCCTGCAAAATGGGCTGGTCACCGTAGGATTTGTACACGTCCTCCAACTGGATTTGCAGCGGCTGGCTCATGAGTATAGGCTCCATTTGCGCTCCAGGTACCGTGAGTAACGGGAGATCGGGTAGATATAGATAAAGAAGGCGACGAACACGTAGAGGTAGGCCGGTAGCAGCAGGTCCGGGCGGGTCTGGCCGGTGAGGCGCAGTTGCAGGCTGGTCATCAGCTCTTCTACGCCCATCAAATTGGCCAGCGAGGTGGCCATGGTCACGGCGCAGTACAGGCTCATCCACGGCGGCACCATGCTGCGCAGGGCCTGAGGCAGAATCACCAGGCGCAGGCTTTTGCGCCGGGGCAGCGCCAGCGAGGCGGCGGCTTCCCACTGGGCCACGGGGATCGAACGAATGCCGCCGCGCACGATCTCCGAGACGTAACCGCTGCCCGCCAAACCGAGCCCCAGGGCAGCCTTGAGCCAATCGGGAATCTGCCACCAGCGGTCCAGCGCCTGGAACTCAAACGGCAGCAGGTTCATCACCAAAAACACCACCACCAGCCACGGCGCATTGCGCAGCAATTGAGTCAGCAGCACCGCCACTTGACGCAACCCGCGATGCAGTGAGACCTGCAAGCACCCCAGCAGCGTGCCGAACACCGTCGCTGCCAGCATCGCCACCACGCCCATCAGAATGTTCAGGGCAAAACCGCGGGCCAGCGCGGGTGTCCAGTTCAGCAACAGCGCAATGATGTCGCGATAGGCCCAGGCCACCGCCCCCACGCCAACACCCGCCGCCAGCCACAACACGCCCAGCGCGATAAAGCGCGAGGCGTTGAGCGGTGGGCGGATGCGTTGAGACAACAGAGTCAAAGGGCTCATCGGCTGTGATACCCCGGCAGGCGAAAGCGCGCTTCGATCCGCGACATCAGCAAGGCACAGCCGCCGAGCAGGATGAAGTACATAAGCAGCAACACCTGCATCATCTCGGCGACGTTGAAGTTGTCAGTCCAGATGCGGTTACAGGCGTAGAGCAACTCCGGCACTGCGATGGCGTAGGCCACCGAGGTGGACTTGACCGCCTGCGCCAGGCTGTTGCCCAACGCGGGCAAACTGTTGCGCAGCGCCAGCGGCAAGATCAGGTGGCGAAACAGTTTGCGCCCATGCAAGCCCAGGGCTTGCGCGGCCTCGATGGTCGAGCGCGGCACGGCGTCGATGCTGCCGCGCAGCGCCTCGATCTGGAAGGCGCCCGAGTGCAGCCCGAGCACAATGACTGCCCACTGAAAGTTACCGATCATGCGCACCGTATGGCCGTCGGCGTCCTCGACCATCGGCAACAGCGAACCCAGGCCGAAATAGAAGAAGTACAACTGAGCCAGCAAGGGCGTATTACGAAACAGCTCGACATAGGCGGTGACCGCCTGACGCACTGGCCGCCACGGTGAAGACTTCAACGCCACGCCCAGCACGCCGATCACCAGCGACAGCAGCACGCTGGCAATCGCCAGGCCCAGGGTGAAACCCAGCCCCAACAGAAAACGCTGGGCGTCGGTCGGGTCCCAGAGAATACTCAGGTGAAAGCCCTGGCCCTCAAGCCACGGCCGCACATAGCGTTCAATCACTGGCCAGCACTCCCCTGCGCATAACGGGCGTGCTGCTCGGCCACCCAAGGGTTGGCTTCGATGCCGTATTTTTTCTCAAGCTCAATGATCAGCCCCGAGCGATGCCAGCCTTCGACCACTTTGCCGAGCAAGGCTTGCAGCTCAGGTTGGCCCTTGCGCAGGGCGATGCCCCAAGGGGCGGCATCCTGGCTGGGCAATTTGATTTCATAGTCTTGCCAGTTCGGGTCTTTGGCCAGCTCGCGGTAGAACACGTCATCGGCAAGGGTGCCCAGGCAACGCCCGTCGGCCACCGCTTTGCGCACTTCGGCGTTGCCGGTGTAAGAGGCAAAACGTACGCCGTAGCGCTCCTCGTAAGGGCGCACCCAAACGCTGGCAGGGTTGGAGCACAGCACCTTGCCGCGCAGGTCTTCCCAGTGTTCGAGGCGAGTGGTTTTGGGGGCGAAAACCGTGGCCGCCGAGCTGTAATAACCCGGCTCGACAAAGTCCACTTCCCGGCGACGGCTCGGGGTGTCCAGCAGCGAGGTCACCAACAGTTCACAGCGCCCCTGATTGAGGAACGCCAAGCGGTTGACCGGGGTGACCAACACCAGTTGCAGGCCCAGGTCCTTGCCGGTGGCCTGCTGAAGCTGGTGCTGCAGATCCAGCACCAGGTCGTAGATCAGGCCGCTGTGGTTGCCCTCGGCATCGATGAACTTGAAAGGCGGAAATTCCTCGCCGGTGCAAACACTCAGGCTGCCACGGGACACCGCCCGCTCCAGCAGCACCTCGGCCTGTGCCACGCTCCAGCCGAGCAGTGCCAACAGGCCAAGACTCAGGCGCAGCAGCGTGCGGCGAAAGGATAGAAACTCGAGTACAGCGCGCACATGGTGCATGTTGAGGCCCTCGCTAAAGAAGTGGGTGAAGGTGAGTTGGCGAGGGTTAGCCCGCCGCAAGCTCGGCGGCGTCCAGACGCACGGCCGTGGCATACCCGGCGCGGGCGAGGCGCTCGGCGAGCACTTCCACAGGCTCGGCTTCGCCGATCAGCACCAGCACCTGATGCGTGTCCGCAGGCAGCCTGGCGGGCAAAACCGCGCCCTCGGCGCTGCTCACAGGCACGGCTGGGGGCAACTCTTCTGGCAATTGCACGGCGTGGTCCACCGCGAAAAAGGCCAGCGGTTTGGCCTGGTGAGCCTCGACGACTTGCGCCAGTGACACCTGCTGTACCCCAAGGCTCAGCGGGCCACGGTTGTTCACGTCGTATGCTTCGCTGTCCGGGCCACGAAACACCGGCGCGCCACGGTTTTCTGGGCCGTCGACGCCGATGCCGTAGATGTGCAGGTGAACGGCCAGCTCATCACCGTCGACCTGGATGGTGTGGTAATCGCCTGCGGGCATGTACAGCACATCCCCCGCCACGATCGAGTGCTCGCCGCGCTTGCGCAGTTTGCCTTTGCCCGGCTCCGAGCCATCGTCGATGCGCTCAAACAGCACGTTGTGTTCGTTGCCGGACACCCCGGCAATCAGCGCCCACGACGGGTGCCGATGCGGCGCATTGCTGGCGCGTGCTTTACCCACCAGCACGTACAAGGCGTTGCGCCGGTCGGCGTCTTCGCCCAGACGGTAGAAGCCGCTGGCCAGTTCGCTGCGAAACGGATACTGCTCGGTCGGGAACAATTCGGGCTGTGCGGCGAGATTACGCAACGCCTCGCGGGCGGCGTCTATCTGCTCGGCAGTGTTGTGCCCGGCGCCCAGGCCTGCGGCACGTACAGCGTCGAGAGTGTGGCGAACGGCGGTGGCACGTTGATGAATCAAAGACATTACTCAGGCTCCATGCATCACCGTCCGATCGGCTCGGACGGCGCATTGAAAAGGGGGCGTCAGAACTTCACGTTGAGGTTGGCGTAGTAATAAGCGCCTTCGTATCCACCGGGTGACAGCAGCGAGTAAACGGTCCGGCTGTTGGTGTTCAGCCGCTGTTTGTTGACCTTGTCCGGGAAGCTGTCAAAGATGTTGTTGCCACCCACATCCACCCGTACGTTCTTGGTCACCTGGTAGCTGACGCTGGCGTCGGTCACCCATTGGGCGCCGAACGTCTGGTCGTAACCGGGGCGTGGCGGCTTCTGGGCATCGGCCGATTTGAACTCACCAAAACGTGTTTCCGAGATGCGCAGGCCCCAATCGCCATAGCTGTAATGCGCGGTCAGGTTGAGCTTGGAGCTGGGCGCGGCGTCGGTGATCAGGTACTCCGTCTCGCGGTTGACCAACACCGCGTTGGGGTTGATGGCCAGCAACTGCGAAGGCGTTTGCGGCAGCTTGAGAATCTCGGTGTCGTTCCAGTTGTAACCGCCGCTGAAGGCCAACCGGCCGTATTGCTTGAGGTCGAACACGTAGTTACCCACCACGTCGACGCCCTTGGTCTTGGTGTCCAGGCCGTTGGTGTAGAAGCTCGCCGCGCTCACGTCATAGCCCAGTGGGTTAAGGAAACCGCCCAGGTTGGTCTGGTTCTCGGACAGGGTGACGCGGTCACGCAACTTGATCTGGTAAACATCCACAGTCAGCGATGCATTGGGCAACGGGGTGAACACCGCGCCCAAGGAGAAGTTGGTCGACTTCTCGGGCTTGAGGTCTTGCGCGCCAAGCAGACGCGCAACCGGGTGGTCGACCGGGAAGGTACGGCTGTCGTACATCACGCTACCGTTCCAGGTGCTCTGGGTGTAGGAGTGGCCGATCTGCCCAAGGCTGGGGGCACGGAAACCCGTGTTGGCGGTGGCGCGCAACGCAAACATCGGGTTGAACTCATAGCGCGCCGACACCTTGCCGGTGCGGGTCGAACCGAAGTCGGAATATTTTTCGTAGCGCGCCGCTACGCCCATTTGCAGCTTTTCGGTCAGGTTGTTTTCCAGGCTGACATACAGCGCCTTGACGTTGCGGTCGTAGCTGCCGGCATCCCCGGGCTGGTAGCCGGGGAAGCTCTGCGAGCCGACGCCCGCCCGCACGTCATAACCCGGCGCCGCAGGGCCAAAGCCTGCGTTGGGATTAGGGCCCGGGTCTACGCCTGGACCACGGCGTGGCACGTCGGTGAACTCGTAAGGTCCACGGGCCCAGGACTGGTACTCACCGGCGTTAACGTCATAGTTTTCCTTGCGCCAGGCCGCCCCCGCAGCGAGGGTCACGGGGAAGTCCGTGAGTGACCATTGCAGATCCTTGACGTAGTCGAGGGTCAGGCTGGTCTGGTCGGAGGTATACCCGCCGGCGTGAAAACGGCGCTGGCTGTCGGGGCCGAACGAAGGGTTGATGGAGTTGTTGAGGATGTATTCGATGTCGCTGCGCCCGTAGCTGGCGGCCAAATCGAACTTGCCGATGCCGTCATCGCCAAAGCGCGAACCGAAGGTGGCCTCGTAGTCTTCGCTTTTGAGGTCCAGCCACGGCTGGAAGCCTTCCGGGTACACCGACAGCCAGTTACGGCCTTGCTGGTCATACGGGTAGCGATAGGCGTTTTGCGAATGGCTGATGCGGTGCCCGTAAGTGGCGAAGCCATAGAGCTGCACCTGGTCGGTCACACTGCTTTCGGCGTTGAGCGCCAAATTGTAATCATCCAGCGCGGGCGAACCGGTGGCGTATTCGCGGTTGGCCGTGGCTTCGCGCGGGTCGTTGGCATTCCAGAAGTACACGCTGTCATCGGTCTTGCCGCTGGGGTAGGTGCGCTTCTTGTTGCTCCAGTCGCCGCTCAAGGTGAGGAAACCATCGCCCGGCAAGGTGAAGCCTTTCCAGGTCTCGACGTTTTTGCTGAAGCCATCGCCTTTGGTGAACTTGCCCATCGTCGTGTTGACTTCGCCGCCGCTGTCGCGCTCCTTGAGCACGACGTTGATGACCCCGGCAATCGCGTCCGAACCGTATTGCGCCGACGCACCGTCACGCAGTACTTCGACGCGCTCGATGGCGCTGATCGGGATGGTGTTGAGGTCGGCGGCGTTCGAGCCGCGACCAAAAAACGGTTTGTTGTTCACGAAGGCCGAGACGTGCCGGCGCTTGCCGTTGATCAGCACCAGCGTCTGGTCAGGCGACAACCCGCGCAAGGCGGCAGCCCGGAAGCTCGACAGACCATCCACACCGTTGACCAGCGGGTAGTTGAACGACGGCACCAGCGCTTGCAGCGCTTGGCTCAAGTTGGTGAAGCCGGTTTCCTGAATCGCATTGGCGCTGATGGTGTCGACTGGCGAAGAACTTTGCAGCGCGGTCAGGTCAGTGCGTCGGGTCCCCACCACCACGACCTGATCCAGCTGCGGTGGCACCTGCGCTGCCGAAGGCGCCAGGGCATAAATCACAAAGCTGCCTTGGGCGGTCTGGCGTGCGGCCAGGCCCGAGCCTTCGAGTAACTTGTTCAGCGCTTGCTCCACCGACAGGCTACCCCGCACCGAACGGCCCTGCTTGCCCGCCACCAATGCCTGGGGCGCCAGCACGTTGGTGCCGGTTTGTTCCGCCAGTTGGTTGAGTGCTTGTTGCAGAGGTTGTGCGGGCAGGTCGATGCTCTGCGCCACGGTGACAGCATCACCGGCTTGCGGCGCGGCGTAGGCGACGCTCCCGAACAGAAGACCACCAGACAGAATCGCAGTACTTAACAGCGTTAATTGAGGTTGAAACATTTATGAGCTCCCTGGCCATCATTTGTGGTCCTCGAAACAAATGACGTCCAGGTTTCAAACAGCCTCAGGTTATAAAACAACAATCGATAAGATCATTTTGATCTTTATATATGCCCGTGCTCAGGGCGCTTGCCAACCGCGACGGGCCAACTCGGCAGCGCCTGCGGGCAATGCCTGGGCGCCACCCAGTTGTTCGGCGAGCAGTGCCAGGTGGGCGGCATCTTCCAGGGCGACCAGCAAACGCGCAGCCCCCAGCACGCCCTTTTCACTCCAGGCGAACGGGCCGTGGTTGGCGAGCAAGACCGCTGGCGCGGTGGTGTCGTCGCGCAGCAAATCGATCACCGGCTGCGAGGCGTAACGCGGGCCCCACTCGCTCACCGGGATCTGCTGGTCTTCACGCAGCAGGCCCAACAGACCGGAGCTGTACGGGCGCAACGGGCGGCGGGCAATCGCATGGGCGGTGAGGTACAGCGAGTGGGTGTGGATAACTGACGTGGCCTGTGGGCGCTCGCGCAATATCGCCACGTGCAGCGCTGCGACTTCCTGCAGATTGGCGGACAACGTGCCTTGGTGCGTGCGCAAATCGAAATCCAGCAGGACCGCCGTGCCGGCGTCAGGGCCAGCCAGAGAAGCAATCAACAGCTTCTCTTGATCCCCTACACGCAGGCTGATATTGCCCGCATGGGTCGGCGAAAGGGTTTGCGTATCGATCAGCAATTGGCGTGCTTGGGCGAAGGCTTGCTCAAATTGTTGCAACGCCAGCAAAGGGTCAGAGACAGGCCGGGATTCTTGAAGGGTCATAACGGTTCCTGAAGGTTCAGGGGGGTGAAATTACCCCCCTTGATTCAGGGACGTTTAATCAGCGGATTGCCTCAGGTCGGCTGTGCAAACTCTAATCAAACATAAAATAAGTCATTGATTGTTATGGCCCTGTAGGAGCGAGCTTGCTCGCGATCTTTTGATCTGGCTTTTGACCTAAGAGCCCTCTCCCGAAGGAGAGGGAACCGATTGGGGAATGCTGAAGATACTCGCTGGCCTGTTTGCTGCGCGACAGCGCGGCGTCGAAGACGGGCCGGAGCTGTTAACGGGCGCGGATATCCACACTCTGGTCAGGATTGATGACCAGATTCAGCGCAAACAACTCCGGCAGCAAATGCAGCAGCTCATCGGGCTTGGCCAATGAGAACGACCCACTGATGCGCAACGCCCCCAGCTTGCTGTCATGAATACGAATACGCCCGCTGCGGTAGCGTTGCAGTTCGGTCACCGCTTCGGCCAGGGTCTCGCCAGAAAACACCAGACGCCCGTCACGCCAGCTCACCGCCTGGGTGGCGTCCACATCGCGGATGCCATCGACAAACAATCCATGCCGCGTGCGCAACTGCTGGCCACGGGTGATTTGCAACGAATCGGCTTCGTGGTCCGGCGTCACCCGAACCCGCCCTTCAAGCACAGTGACCTGGTTACCCTCCTGCCACTGACGCACGTTGAACACCGTGCCAAGCACCCGCACCCGGGTGTCCAAAGAGGTGACTTCGAAGGGGATATTGACCTGGTGAGTGACTTCGAACAGCGCCTCACCCTGGACCAGTTGCACCTCTCGCGAGCGCAGCCTGCGCACAAAATCCAGATGGGTATTGGTATTGAGCTGCACCCGGCTGCCGTCGCTGAGAGATACCTCACGGTGCTCGCCCAAACCGGTCACGTATTCGCCCTGGGACAACACCGGATTGACCCACCACAAGGTCAGGCCAACCCCGAGCAGCAACACCAGCGCACTGCTCCATGTAGGCCAGGCCCAGCCACGGCGGGGTGTGCGAACTGCCAATGCCGGGGCTTGCGCAGCAGACGCCGGGGCCAGGTGGCGCGGGTAACGCTGGCGCAAACTGTCGAGTGAGGCATCCAGCGCGATGACGGTTTGCCGCTGGGCTTCATAGCAGCGCCGATTGTCGTCACTCACGGCCACCCACTGCTCTAATTCCAGGCGAGCGTCCGCTTCGCGTTGTGGGTCGCCGCAACGGCTGCGCGCCAGTAAGCGATTAACGTAATCCGAGTCATTTAAAGGCAAGTTCATCGCCTGATTAGAGTGCTAGCAAAGCAGCAATGAAAGACAAGTAACCCACCTCAGCACGCGCATTAATCCATAAACTCCCGGCAAATTTTTAAACCCAGCGCCACATGCTTCTCTACCATGCTAGGCGAAATGCCCATGCTGGCGCCAACCTCGTTGTGCGCCAGACCGTGGATGCGCGAGAGGATAAACGCCTCGCGGCAGCGCGCCGGCATACTGTCGATGGCTTTGGACAATAGCTCCACCCGCTCCTGGCCCAGGGCTATGCGCTCCGGGTCGATGTCGTGGGACAGCGCCGGCAACGACTCGGCATCCACCCGCGACTCCAAAGATTCCATAGGCAAGCGCCGACGATGCCGCGCAAGGTCGATCTTCAAATTACGGGCGATTTGCCGAAGCAACCCCGCAGGTGATCGAACCTCTTGCTCAGCGGGCAACTTGAGCAACCGCTCAACACTGGCCTGCGCAATATCCCCGGCATCCTGGCGAGAGCTGCTGTCACGGTCCATGGATTTATAGAAGTCGGTGTAAATCGGATTTATATTTTTTAAGAGTTTATTGCTCATTAATCACGGCATCGTCAGTGCGATGCGGCTCCTGCTGGAGCAGGCAGAACCGGCCATCGGAAAATGAAAAGTACATATCCGGCGGCCCGGTTTTTATAGCCTAACGAGCATTTTTTTAGATATGAAATAACTGTTTGGCCTAGACGTGTTGATTTAGCTCATAACGCTTCACGCATCCAGCTCAACGTAACTCGACTCCCCGCCCCCGGTCGCACCCGATAACCAGCCCCAGACAAACTCCAGTGTGGTGCGCCCGGCGTGATCCACACCGACCGTGCCCCGCGACCAACCGGCCAGCAACTCGCCCTCTGCGGTCAGGCAGTGGTACAGCAACTCGATGCTGTCGGGGCCGGTAGCGCGACCGACCAAATGCCCCGTGCGGATATGCCCGCCCTGGTAAGTCCCGGTGATCGCATTGCCATCGACGTGGTAGTGAAACACCGTGCTGGCGTCGGATAACCCGCTGGCGTTACTCGCCACGGCGAACCGGCGATTGTTCATGCGTTGGCTGATGTTTTTAAAGGTGCTGTCCATCAATTTTCGAGCTCCTGATTGCCTGCGGTCTGCATAAAGTGGGTCGAAGGGTTTGAACTTAAGAATTGTGTAAAACAACCAAAAAACCGTAGCCATCCCCCAAAAGCGGCTTTGGATTCGGCTTTACAGGCGTCATGCCATAAAATGGCCGGTTGCCGAAGAACCGTCATGACTCTGGCCATGAAGGGCTTCCATCCTTAACAAATAAGTGTGGTCAAGATGAACAAGCCTTTCATTTCGCTGTGCCCTGAAATTACTCGGGCGCACGCGCTGACGTTGATGGATTGGTTGGAGGATGAACGTGTCACCTGCTACCTGAGCGATTCTCGTCATGTTTCGCGCTCCATTGGGCACGCCATTGATCGGACACAACTGCCGATCCTGACTCATCTATTCAACCAGGGCGGCCGGTTCTTCATGGCCTTTGACAGGCATGACGCTCCGGTCGGCTTTGTCCGTCTGATCAAAACCGGCCCGGATTGCGAGATAGTCCTGGTCATCGGAGACAGCGACAAATGGGGCCGCAACCTTGGCGCCCGCACGATCCAGGAAGGCATGAAACTGGCCTTCCTCGACATGCGGGCCAAGAAGCTCATCGCCAAGATCCATCCGGACAACACGCGCTCGCTCAAAGCCTTTGTGCGCAGCGGCTTTGTGCTTGAGAGCGAAACGCCGACATTGAAGTCATTTTCCATGGCGGCGGGACGCTATCTCCAGCTCTTGCGCGAAGGTGCCGTGAGTAACGCCACCAAAATCTTCATTACTGAAATCGACAAGGCCAGGCTCGAACAACTGATCGCGCTCGAACCAGGCCCCGCCGTCGTTGAGCTCGAACATGAGCTTGAGCGTGCCATTGTCGTCAAGCCGCAGCAGGTGCCATCCAATGTCGTCACGATGAACTCCAGAGCCTTGCTGCAGTTGGACGACGAAGAGATCGAAGTGGCCTTGGTCTACCCCGAAGACGCCGACAGCAGCAGCGGAAAACATTCTGTTTATTCCGACATCGGTGCCGCCATCCTGGGTTATCAGGAAGGGGACGCCATTGACTGGCGAATATCTGACAGGACCCGCCGGATAGAAATCAGGAAAGTGCTTTACCAGCCGGAGGCTGCGGGTCACTTCCACCTTTAAGTGGGGCTTTTACTGCGTGTTGATCCAACAGGCGCGAAGGTTTTCGCACGCTTTGGGCCTGGCTGGCTCGTGGAAGTTTCAATGCTCAACATTCAACCCGCTGGGTGCGGGTTGAATGTGTTCACCCAATGCCGTGGAAATACTTATTCCACCGTCACCGATTTAGCCAAGTTGCGCGGCTGGTCCACGTCGGTGCCTTTAAGCACGGCCACGTAGTAAGACAGCAGTTGCAGCGGGATGGTGTAGAGGATCGGCGCCAGCACGTCGTGGATGTGCGGCATGTTGATCACGTGGGTGCCTTCGCCGTTGCTCATGCCGGCTTGTTGGTCAGCAAACACCACCAACTCACCACCACGGGCGCGAACTTCTTGCAGGTTGGATTTCAATTTTTCCAACAGTTCGTTGTTCGGCGCAACGGTGACCACCGGCATGTCGTTGTCCACCAGTGCCAACGGGCCATGTTTCAGTTCGCCCGCCGGGTACGCTTCAGCGTGGATGTACGAGATTTCTTTGAGCTTGAGCGCGCCTTCCATTGCCACCGGGTACTGCGCACCGCGGCCCAGGAACAGGGTGTGGTGTTTGTCGGCGAACAGTTCAGCGACTTTCTCAACGGTGGCGTCCATCGCCAGGGCTTCACCCAGGCGGGTCGGCAGGCGGCGCAGTTCTTCAACCAGTTGCGCTTCAACACCAGCTTCGAGGGTGCCGCGCACTTGGCCCAGGGACAAGGTGAGCAGCAGCAGGCCGACCAATTGGGTGGTGAAGGCTTTGGTCGATGCCACGCCAATTTCACGACCGGCTTGGGTCAGCAGGGTCAGGTCAGATTCACGAACCAGCGAGCTGATGCCGACGTTGCAAATGGCCAGGCTGCCAAGGAAGCCCAGCTCTTTGGCGTTGCGCAGTGCTGCCAGGGTGTCAGCGGTTTCGCCCGATTGTGAGATCGACACGAACAGGGTGTCTGGCTGAACCACCACTTTGCGGTAGCGGAACTCGCTCGCCACTTCGACCTGGCACGGGATGCCGGCCAGGCTTTCCAGCCAGTAACGGGCAACCATACCGGCGTGGTAGCTGGTACCGCAGGCCACGATCTGAACGTTGCGCACTTTGGCGAACAGTTCTTTGGCGTTTTGGCCAAAGGCCTGAACCAGAACGTGGTCCTGACCCAGACGGTTTTCCAGGGTGCGCTGGACAACACTTGGCTGCTCGTGAATTTCTTTGAGCATGTAGTGACGGAACTCGCCCTTATCGGCCGCTTCGGCACCGTCGCGGTATTGCACGGTTTCACGCTGAACGGTCTGGCCGTCCACATCCCAGATTTGCACGCTGTCACGACGGATTTCAGCGATGTCGCCTTCTTCCAGGTACATGAAACGGTCAGTCACTTGGCGCAGGGCCAATTGGTCGGACGCGAGGAAGTTTTCGCCCAGGCCCAGACCAATCACCAGCGGGCTACCACTGCGGGCAGCAACCAGGCGATCAGGTTGTTTGGCGTTGATCACGGCCAGGCCGTATGCACCGTGCAACTCTTTAACCGTGGCCTTCAGGGCTTCGGTCAGATCGCTTTGTTCTTTGAGTTTGTGTTGCAGCAGGTGGGCGATGACTTCGGTATCGGTGTCCGAGGTGAACACGTAACCCAGGCCTTTAAGCTGTTCGCGCAGGGCTTCGTGGTTTTCGATAATGCCGTTGTGCACAACGGCCAGATCCGAGCCCGAAAAATGCGGGTGCGCATTGCGCTCGCACGGCGCACCGTGGGTGGCCCAACGGGTGTGGGCGATGCCCAGACGGCCCACCAGCGGTTCACCGGCCAGGGCTTGTTCCAGTTCAGACACCTTGCCGTTACGGCGCGTGCGCTCCAGCGTACCGTTGTTGGTAAACACGGCAACACCGGCGCTGTCATAGCCACGGTACTCAAGACGTTTCAGGCCTTCGAGCAGAATGGCCGTGATATTACGTTCGGCGACTGCGCCAACGATTCCACACATAAATTTCTCCTAATCGAGGGCGGCGCATAACAGTGTTATACCCCGGGCCTGAATCTGTTCGCGCGCCTCTTTAGGCAGGCGATCATCTGTAATAAGGGTATGGACGCTGCCCCAGGGCAGTTCCAGGTTGGGTATTTTGCGGCCGATCTTGTCGGACTCGACCATCACAATCACTTCACGCGCGACATCGGCCATGACCCGGCTCAGACCCAACAACTCGTTAAAAGTTGTTGTTCCACGCTGCAGGTCGATCCCGTCAGCACCGATAAACAATTGGTCGAAGTCGTAAGAGCGCAGCACCTGCTCCGCCACCTGTCCCTGAAAGGACTCGGAGTGCGGATCCCACGTGCCACCGGTCATCAACAGCACAGGTTCGTGCTCAAGTTCACTGAGCGCGTTGGCCACGTGCAAGGAGTTGGTCATCACCACCAGGCCCGGTTGCAGGCCCAGTTGCGGAATCATCGACGCCGTGGTGCTGCCGCTGTCGATGATGATCCGCGCGTGTTCTTTAATCAGGCCGACGGCCACAAGGGCGATGGCTTGCTTATAGAGGGAAACAGGCTGAGGGACGTCACTCACGAGTTCTTGCGGCATGGTGATGGCGCCGCCATAACGACGCAGTAACAAGCCATTACTTTCGAGTGCCGCCAGATCCTTACGAATGGTGACCTCGGAGGTTTCGAAGCGCTTGGCCAATTCATCCACACTGACTTCGCCCTGCTCGGTGAGCAAGGCCATGATGTTGTGTCTGCGTTGGGGGGTGTTGCGCTTCGACATGTTGGCTCTAAGTTTCGGTTCGAAAGATAACGAAAGCAATGAAACCCGATCTCGAAATTCACGTCAAGAATTTGTTGCAGATTATTTTGTGAATAACTCACTTTTGTCCCCTGCGGGCGGGGGTTTGGCGGGCAATAAAGAGCAGATAAAACAAAGCCTTATCCACAGGTGATGGATAAGTCTTTGGGTAAGTCATTGATTTAAAACAGTTATACGATGACTTAAATTTGTAACAAAACAATCAATTCGAGCTGTGGATAACTGTTCTGTAGGAGGAGCCGAAGGCTGTGATCTTTTGATGGGTCAAAAGATCGCGAGGCAAGCTCGCTCCTACAGTGGGGAGTTAACTTACGACTTCGATTGTTTCACCGGGCGTTTCCAGCCATCGATGTTGCGCTGGCGGGCACGGCCCACGGCCAATTGCTCGGCTTCAACATTTTGGTTGATGGTCGAACCGGCCGCGGTGGTGGCGCCATCAGAGATATCCACAGGCGCTACCAGCGAGTTGTTGGAACCGATGAACACATCAGCCCCCAACACGGTTTTCCACTTGTTGGCACCGTCGTAGTTACAGGTGATGGTACCGGCCCCGATGTTGGTGCGCGGGCCTACTTCGGCATCGCCCAAATAGGTCAGGTGGCCGCACTTGGCTTCTTCACCCAGGTGGGTGTTTTTCAACTCAACAAAGTTACCCACATGGGCGCGGGCGTCGAGCACGCTGCCCGGACGCAAGCGCGCGAAAGGACCCGCATCGCTGCCCTCGCCCAGTACCGCACCGTCAAGGTGGCTGTTGGCTTTGACCACCGCACCTTTGCGCAAGGTGCTGTCTTTGATCACGCAGTTCGGACCAATCACCACGTCATCTTCGATCACCACGCGACCTTCAAGAATCACGTTGATGTCGATCAGCACGTCGCGACCGACGGTCACTTCACCGCGCACATCAAAACGGGCCGGGTCACGCAGGGTTACACCCAGTGCCATCAGTCGACGGCCTTCACGCAACTGGTAATGACGTTCCAGCTCGCTGAGCTGTTTACGGTCATTGGCGCCCTGCACTTCCATCGGGTCATGGGCATGTTCAGTGGCCACTACCAAGCCATCACTCACCGCCATGGCAATGACGTCAGTCAGGTAATACTCGCCCTGAGCATTGTTGTTCGACAGACGGCTCATCCAGTCAGCCAGGCGAGCGGTCGGCAAAGCCAGAATGCCGGTATTGCCTTCGGTGATGGCTCGTTGCTCATCGGTGGCATCTTTATGCTCAACGATGGCGCTGACCTTGCCGGTGGCATCACGCACGATACGGCCATAGCCCGTCGGGTCAGCCAGGTTCACGGTCAGCAGGCCCAGTTGCTCCGGGCTCACTTGCTTGAGCAGGCGCTGCAAGGTGTCGACTTCGATCAACGGTACATCGCCGTACAGCACCAGCACATTTTCGGCGGTCAAAAATGGCAAGGCTTGCGCCACGGCGTGGCCGGTACCCAGTTGCTTGTCTTGCAGCACAAAGTTCAGGTCATCAGCAGCCAAACGCTCGCGGACCAATTCGGCACCATGGCCGATAACCACGTGAATACCGGTCGGCTTAAGTTGGCGGGCGCTGTGGATAACATGCCCAAGCATGGAGTTGCCGGCCACCGGGTGAAGGACCTTGGGCAGGGACGAACGCATGCGGGTGCCCTGGCCTGCGGCGAGAATAACGATATCGAGAGACATGACTGGCTACCAATCCTGGGTGGTCAGCGAATGCGACCAAAAGTAGTTCGCGGAAATGAAAAAAGGGTAGCCGAGGCTACCCTTTTTAATCAATCACACAATCAGCAACGGCTTAACCGCCGAACTTCTTGCGGATTTGCTGGACGGTGCGCAGCTGAGCTGCAGCCTCGGCCAGACGTGCGGCAGCAGATCCGTAATCGAAATCTGCGCCTTTTTCGTTCAGGGCCTTCTCGGCAGCCTTAACGGCTTCCTGAGCAGAGGCTTCATCCAGGTCGGCAGCACGTTGCACGGTGTCGGCAAGCACCTTGACCATGTTCGGCTGAACCTCGAGGAAACCACCAGAGATGTAAAACACCTCGGCTTCGCCACCCTGTTTGATCAGGCGGATCGGACCTGGGTTCAGACTGGTGATCAGCGGAGCGTGACCCAGAGCGATACCAAGATCACCCAGTGCACCGTGCGCAATCACCATCTCAACCAGACCGGAAAAGATTTCTCCTTCCGCGCTGACGATATCGCAATGGACTGTCATATTAGCCATCTGATTGCCTCAACCTGATTAGCGCCCGTTTCCGGGCGCCCGAATTACAGTTTCTTGGCTTTCTCGATCGCTTCTTCGATGCCGCCAACCATGTAGAACGCTTGTTCTGGCAGGTGGTCGTAGTCACCGTTGAGGATGCCTTTGAAGCCAGCAATGGTGTCTTTCAGGGAAACGTATTTACCCGAAGCACCGGTGAAGACTTCAGCCACGAAGAACGGCTGCGACAAGAAGCGCTGGATCTTACGAGCACGGTTTACCAACTGCTTGTCGGCTTCCGACAGCTCGTCCATACCCAGGATCGCAATGATGTCCTTCAGTTCTTTGTAACGCTGCAGCACGTACTGAACGCCGCGAGCGGTGTCGTAGTGCTCCTGGCCGATCACGTTCGGGTCCAGCTGGCGCGAAGTCGAGTCGAGTGGATCGACCGCTGGGTAGATACCCAGGGAAGCGATGTCACGGGACAGTACGACGGTGGCGTCCAAGTGGGCGAAGGTGGTCGCTGGCGACGGGTCGGTCAAGTCATCCGCAGGTACGTATACCGCTTGGATCGAAGTGATCGAACCTTCCTTGGTCGAAGTGATACGTTCTTGCAGAACGCCCATCTCTTCAGCCAGGGTCGGCTGGTAACCTACTGCCGAAGGCATACGGCCCAGCAGTGCGGATACTTCAGTACCGGCCAGTGTGTAACGGTAGATGTTGTCGACGAACAACAGAACGTCGTTACCTTCGTCACGGAACTTCTCAGCCATGGTCAGGCCAGTCAGTGCTACGCGCAGACGGTTACCCGGCGGCTCGTTCATCTGACCGTAAACCAGCGCTACTTTGTCCAGTACGTTGGAATCCTTCATCTCGTGGTAGAAGTCGTTACCCTCACGAGTACGCTCACCCACACCGGCGAACACGGAATAACCGCTGTGCTCGATGGCGATGTTACGGATCAGTTCCATCATGTTTACGGTTTTGCCTACACCGGCACCACCGAACAGACCGACTTTACCGCCTTTGGCGAACGGGCAAACCAGGTCGATAACCTTGATGCCTGTTTCCAGCAGATCGTTGCCGCCAGCTTGCTCGGCGAACGAAGGTGCTGGACGGTGAATGCCCCAACGCTCTTCGGTGTCGATCGGGCCAGCTTCGTCAATCGGGTTACCCAGTACGTCCATGATCCGGCCCAGGGTCGCTTTACCGACCGGTACGGAGATGGCTGCGCCAGTGTCGACTACGTCCAGACCGCGCTTCAAGCCTTCGGTGGAACCCATCGCAATGGTACGAACTACGCCGTCGCCCAGCTGCTGCTGAACTTCCAGAGTAGTTTCCGCGCCTTGTACTTTCAGCGCGTTGTAGATGCTCGGTACGCTGTCGCGTGGAAATTCCACGTCGATAACGGCGCCGATGATTTGAACGATACGTCCGCTACTCATAGCTGGATCCTCTGAATATTTGAACCGTTAAACCGCGGCAGCGCCGCCGACGATTTCCGAGATCTCTTGGGTGATCGCAGCCTGACGCGCCTTGTTGTAGACCAGCTGCAAATCGCTGATCAGATCACCGGCGTTATCGGTAGCGTTTTTCATCGCGATCATCCGCGCCGCTTGTTCAGCTGCGTTGTTCTCGACCACCGCCTGGTACACCTGCGACTCCACGTAACGCACCATCAAGCCGTCAAGCAGCTCTTTGGCGTCTGGTTCGTAGAGGTAGTCCCAGTGGTGCTTGAGTTCCTGATCCGGGGTCGCCACCAGTGGAATCAATTGCTCCACGGTTGGCTGCTGGGTCATGGTGTTGATGAACTTGTTGGATACCACGGACAGGCGGTCAATCCGGCCTTCCAGGTACGCATCCAGCATCACCTTCACACTGCCGATCAGATCATTGATCGACGGCTCTTCACCCAGGTGGCTGATAGCTGCAACGACGTTACCGCCGAAGTTACGGAAAAAGGCCGCACCCTTGCTACCAACAACACACAGATCAATCTCGACGCCGTTATCGCGGTTTACCGCCATGTCCTTGACCAGGGCCTTGAACAGGTTGGTATTCAAACCACCGCACAAACCACGGTCACTGCTCACAACCACATAACCCACACGCTTAACTGCGCGGTCGATCATGAACGGGTGGCGGTATTCCGGGTTGGCGTTGGCCAAATGCCCAATAACCTGGCGGATGCGCTCCGCATAAGGACGGCTAGCAGCCATGCGCATTTGTGCCTTGCGCATTTTGCTGACCGCCACTTTTTCCATGGCGCTGGTAATTTTTTGCGTGCTTTTGATGCTCGCAATCTTACTGCGAATCTCTTTTGCGCCTGCCATGTAACACCTATCAGGTTAGCAAGCGGGAGCCTTGCGGCTCCCGCTGCGGCTTACCAGGTTTGGGTGGCCTTGAACTTCTCGATACCGGCTTTCAGGCCAGCGTCGATTTCGTCATTGAAGTCACCCTTCACGTTGATCTTGGCCAACAAGTCGGCATGATCGCGGTTGAAGTAAGCAATCAGCGCTTGTTCAAAGCTGCCGACCTTGGCGATTTCGACGTCAGTCAGGAACCCACGCTCAGCGGCATACAGCGACAACGCCATGTCAGCGATCGACATTGGGGCGTATTGCTTCTGCTTCATCAGCTCGGTAACGCGCTGACCATGCTCAAGTTGCTTACGGGTCGCTTCGTCCAGGTCAGAAGCGAACTGGGCGAATGCGGCCAGTTCACGGTACTGAGCCAGAGCGGTACGGATACCACCGGAGAGCTTCTTGATGATCTTGGTCTGAGCGGCACCACCCACACGGGATACCGAAACACCGGCGTTCACTGCAGGGCGGATGCCCGAGTTGAACATGGCCGATTCCAGGAAGATCTGACCGTCGGTGATGGAAATCACGTTGGTCGGAACGAACGCGGAAACGTCGCCAGCTTGAGTTTCGATGATCGGCAATGCGGTCAGGGAACCGGTTTTGCCGGTCACTGCGCCATTGGTGAACTTCTCTACGTAATCTTCCGAAACGCGCGATGCGCGCTCCAGCAGACGGGAGTGGAGATAGAACACGTCGCCTGGGTAAGCTTCACGGCCTGGTGGACGGCGCAGCAGCAGGGAAATCTGGCGGTAAGCCACTGCTTGCTTGGACAGATCGTCATAAACGATCAGCGCGTCTTCACCGCGGTCGCGGAAGAACTCACCCATGGTGCAACCGGCGTAAGGAGCCAGGTATTGCAGCGCAGGCGATTCAGAAGCACTGGCAGCCACGATGATCGTGTTTTTCAGTGCGCCGTTTTCTTCCAGCTTGCGAACCACGTTAGCGATGGTCGATTGCTTCTGACCGATGGCTACGTAGACGCAGAAAATGCCGCTGTCTTTCTGGTTGATGATCGCGTCGATCGCCAGAGCGGTTTTACCGATCTGACGGTCACCGATGATCAGCTCACGCTGGCCACGGCCGACAGGGATCATGGCATCGACAGCCTTGTAGCCAGTCTGTACAGGCTGGTCTACCGACTTACGCCAGATCACGCCTGGAGCAACTTTCTCGACCGCGTCGGTCTCGGTGTTGCCCAGAGGACCTTTGCCGTCAACTGGGTTACCCAGTGCGTCGACTACGCGACCCAGCAGTTCCTTACCAACAGGAACTTCCAGGATGCGGCCGGTGCACTTGGCGCTCATGCCTTCAGCCAGAGACTGGTAAGCGCCCAAAATTACGGCACCTACGGAGTCTTGCTCCAGGTTGAGGGCCATACCGAAGACGCCGCCCGGAAACTCGATCATCTCGCCGGACATTACGTCGGCCAGACCGTGAATCCGCACGATACCGTCAGATACGCTGACGACAGTGCCTTCGTTACGGGCTTGGGAGGTCACATCGAGCTTGTCGATGCGGCCCTTGATAATTTCACTTATTTCGGAAGGATTGAGTTGCTGCATTGCTCTGCTGCCCCTTCAAACTCAAGATTTCAATGCTTCGGCAAGATTCGCGAGTTTGCCGCGAATCGAGCCATCGATAACCAGGTCGCCGGCGCGAATGACAATGCCCCCAATGAGGGACTTGTCTTCCGCAACTTGCAGGCGCACTTCCCGGTCGAGTCGTGCACTGAGAACCTTGGCGAGTTTGTCTTGCTGTTCTTGGTTCAATGCGAAAGCACTGGTCACTTCAACATCTACCGACTTCTCTTGCTCGGCCTTGTACAGGTCAAACAGAGCGGCGATCTCCGGCAAAAGCAGGAGACGGTCGTTTTCTGCAACGACGTGGATGAAGTTCTGCACTTTCACATCAAACTTGTCGCCGCACACGTCAATAAACGTGGCGGCCTTTTCTGCGCTCGTCAGTCGCGGGGCCTTGAGCACGCGCTGCATCGTGTCGTCTTGCGACACCGCTGCAGCCAGGCCGAGCATGGCTGACCAAGAGGCCAGTTGCTGGTGGGCCTGGGCGTGCTCGAAGGCTGCCTTAGCGTAAGGTCGGGCCAACGTGGTCAATTCTGCCATGATCGCCCTCGCTTAAATTTCAGCAGCCAGTTTATTAACCAGCTCCGCGTGCGCGTTTTGATCGATTGTGGCACCCAGGATCTTCTCTGCGCCTTCAACAGCCAAGCCACCCAATTGGGCGCGCAGGGCGTCTTTGACGCTGTTCAGTTCCTGTTCGATCTCGGCCTGAGCCTGAGCCTTCACACGGTCAGCTTCAACGCGAGCCTGTTCACGGGCTTCGTCTACGATCTGAGTACCGCGTTTCTTGGCTTGCTCAATGATTTCAGCTGCTTGAGCCTTAGCTTCGCGCAGTTGTTGACCCGCTTTATCTTGGGCCAACTCCAGGTCACGAGCTGCTCGGTTAGCAGCGTCCAGTCCAGCCGCAATCTTCTTCTGACGTTCTTGCAATGCCGCGATGACCGGAGGCCACACGAACTTCATGCAAAACAGTACAAAAATGAAGAACGCAACGGACTGGCCA
This sequence comes from Pseudomonas sp. HY2-MNA-CIBAN-0224, assembly GCF_040310285.1. Lineage (NCBI taxonomy): Bacteria > Pseudomonadati > Pseudomonadota > Gammaproteobacteria > Pseudomonadales > Pseudomonadaceae > Pseudomonas > Pseudomonas sp. HY2-MNA-CIBAN-0224. The sequence goes on from NZ_JBEOPQ010000013.1 coordinate 57,547, forward strand.
ATCAGGGTTGCATTAATGTTCACGCCAACACCTCGCTCGTTCGTTGTCCATCACTCTAATCAACTCGAAAATTCGAGTGATTAGCCAGCGAGTTGACCAACGAAAGGGTTCGCGAAAGTGAAGAACAGTGCGATACCAACACCGATCATGGTTACGGCGTCGAGCAGACCGGCAACGATGAACATTTTAACTTGCAGCATTGGAACCATTTCTGGTTGACGCGCAGCGCCTTCCAGGAACTTGCCGCCCAACAGGCCGAAACCAATTGCGGTACCCAGTGCACCCAGGCCGATCAACAGTGCAACAGCGATAGCGGTTAGACCAACTACAGTTTCCATCTTTCCTCCCGACTTTTACGTCGTATGGTTTAGGTTTTTAGATTAAAGCGGTAAAACAAAATCAATTTGCTACACCCTCCCGCCGGAACGGGAGGGGCACCAGACTCGCCGAAACGGGTCTTAGTGGTTCTCTTCGTGCGCCATCGACAAGTAAACGATGGTCAACATCATGAAGATGAACGCTTGCAAGGTGATGATCAGGATGTGGAATACAGCCCACGCCCATTGCAGCACCACGCCCAGACCGCTAAGCCAAAGCAGGCCGCTGCCGAACATTACGGCGATCAGGATAAATACCAGTTCGCCAGCGTACATGTTGCCGAACAGACGCAGTGCCAGCGAGATTGGCTTGGCAACCAGCGTCACGAATTCGAGCAGGAAGTTCACCGGAATCAGCAGCGCTTGAACCAGGATGTTCTTGCTGCCGAACGGGTGCAGGGTCAGTTCGCCGATAAAACCGCCGATGCCCTTGATTTTGATGCTGTAGAAGATGATCAACGCGAATACCGACAGGGCCATGCCCAGGGTAGCGTTAGGATCGGTCGTCGGTACGGCACGGAACGGGAAGTGCTCATCGCCAGTGATCAGGATGGCCAACTGAGGAATCCAGTCAACCGGGATCAGGTCGATGACGTTCATCAGGAATACCCAGACGAAAATGGTCAGCGCCAGCGGAGCAATCACGGCGCTACGGCCATGGAAGCTGTCTTTTACGCTGCCATCAACGAATTCCACCAGCACTTCAACGAAGTTCTGCAGTGCGCCTGGTTGACCGGAAGTTGCCTTCTTGGCCGCCATGCGGAAAATGAAGATAAACAGCAAGCCTACGAATACAGACCAGCCGAGGGTATCGACGTGGAATGACCAAAAGCCCATTGCTTTAGCTTCTGCAACGGTGTGAGCAAAGCCCCAGCCGCCATCAGGTAGCTGCCCGAAGGTCAGGTTCTGTAAGTGGTGCTGGATATAGCCCGAAGCGGTTGTTTCTGCCATGGTTGCCTCAAACGCCCTAAGGTCTCGAAAGTGTTGTTCTCATTAGCAGGGGAGCGAACCAGCTGACCAATTGGGTCAACACGAAGACGCCGAATACAGCTAGCGGCGCCAATGGCTTCACACCTGCAAACGTCAGCGCGAACAGCACTGCCGTCAAAATTAATTTGCCCGCCTCGCCAGCGTAAAACGACCGGACGATGGCTTGCGCTGCTCGAGCGCCGGTAAACCGGAAAGCTCTGTGAGCAAAGTACACATTGGGTAGCAAAGCGATCAGGCCTCCGCAGAGTCCTGAGTATCCGGCTACAACTCCCTGCCATTGCCAGAGCCCCAGAGCAGCCAGCAATAAAACGACAAATTGAGCCAGCAAAACCGGAAAAACCGCCAAGCGATGGAATGGCAAGCGGTTTGGCGTGCGTGTCTCCATCACAACTGCTCCTCAATGGTCGGCTGCCAAAAGCTAAAACTTGGCATAATTTGTGCCGACAAAATGCGCGCAGAGTATAGGGGCGCTGAAGCCCCTATTCAACTGTCAGGTAGTGATTTCCGACTGCGCGCTACACAGGAAATGTTTCAGCGGATGTGAGCAAGCACTCCTTGAAGCTCATCAAGGGAGTTGTAACCAATCACTAATTGGCCTTTTCCCTTCTTTCCGTGGCGGATCTGCACCGCAGAGCCTAGGCGCTCGGCCAGACGCTGCTCCAGGCGAGTGATATCGGGATCGGCTTTAACCGGTTCAGCAGGCTCTTGTTTACCGCTCAACCACTGACGAACCAAGGCTTCGGTCTGGCGTACGGTCAGGCCACGTGCGACAACGTGTCGCGCCCCCTCAACCTGCTTGTTGTCCGGCAAACCGAGCAATGCCCGTGCATGGCCCATTTCGAGGTCGCCATGGGACAGCATGGTTTTGATCACTTCGGGCAATGAAATCAGTCGCAACAAGTTAGCCACAGACACCCGGGACTTACCCACAGCGTCGGCCACTTGTTGTTGAGTCAGCTGAAACTCTTGCTGCAAGCGTTGCAAGGCAATCGCTTCTTCGATCGGATTCAGGTCTTCACGCTGAATGTTCTCAATCAGCGCCATCGCGATAGCGGTTTCATCCGGCACATCACGCACCATCGCCGGGATGGTGTCTTTACCGGCCTGTTGGCTGGCGCGCCAGCGACGTTCACCGGCGATGATCTCAAAACGGTCGCCAGCGATCGGACGCACCACGATCGGCTGCATTACGCCCTGGGTCTTGATCGAGTTCGCCAGTTCTTCGAGCGCTTGCGGGTCCATGTCGCGACGAGGCTGATATTTGCCGCGCTGGATCAGGTCCAGGGGCAAATGCTGCAGTTCGCTTTGATCGACCTTGACGGCCTGCTCCTCCAGCGAGCTGACCGTAGGACCACTCAGGAGTGCATCCAGTCCACGTCCTAGACCTCGTTTCTTGACGGCCATGGAATATCCTTAAGTTGGCTGAGCAGTGCGGGAGGTGCGACGTTGACGACGAACCAGCTCGCCGGCCAGGGCAAGGTAAGCAATCGCGCCACGGGAGTTTTTATCATAGGCCAATGCAGGCATGCCGTAACTCGGTGCCTCGGCCAGACGGATGTTTCGCGGAATCACCGTGTCGTACAGCTGCTCGCCGAAGTGCTCTTTGAGCTGGGCCGACACATCGTTCATCAGGCTCAGGCGCGGGTCGTACATAGTCCGCAGCAGGCCTTCGATTTTCAGGTTCGGGTTAAGCAACTCGGCGATGCGCTTGATGTTATCCACAAGGTCGCTCAAGCCTTCGAGGGCGAAGTACTCGCACTGCATGGGGATAATCACCCCATCGGCTGCCACCAGGGCGTTCAAGGTCAGCATCGACAACGACGGCGGGCAGTCGATCAGGATGTAATCGTAGCTTTCACGCACCGGCGCCAGCGCTGTACGCAGACGGCTTTCTTTCATCTGCATTTCGAGCAGTACGACTTCGGCTGCTGTCAGGTCACGGTTGGCCGGCAACAGCTGGTAACCACCGTGTTCGGAGATGTGCATGGCCTGGGCCAGGTCGCATTCACCGATCAACAGGTCGTAGACCGAATTCTCAAGACCATGTTTATCCACACCGCTGCCCATGGTGGCGTTGCCTTGTGGATCAAGGTCGATCAACAGGACGCGCCGCTTGGTCGCGACCAGCGATGCTGCGAGGTTGATACAGGTGGTGGTTTTACCCACACCACCTTTTTGGTTCGCTATTGCGAATACCTTAGCCATTCTTGCTTGCGTTCCCAATCATGCCGTTCGGCGCAGTATCAGCAGATGGCGTTGGCCTTGGCAACCCGGTACGGTCAAGGCGTGTTCGCTATCTAGACGAAAATCAGACGGCAATGCTACCAGCTCATCGGCCGGATGAACGCCCTTCATTGCCAACCAGCGTGTTTCGCTGTTGCCCAGGTGCCGCGTCCAGTTGGTGAAGTTCTCCATGCTGCTGAAAGCCCTGGAAACAATTCCATTGAACGCCTGCTCAGGCTGGAACTCTTCAACACGGCTGTGGATAACTTGCAGGTTGTCCAGCTTGAGCTCCAGTTTGACCTGGGTCAGAAAGCGGGTTTTCTTGCCGTTGCTGTCCAGGCAAGTCACTTGCGACTCAGGAAACAGGATCGCCAACGGGATACCTGGCATCCCGCCGCCGCTGCCCACGTCCAGCCAACGGCCGTTTTCGATAAACGGCATCACGCTCAGGCTGTCGAGCAAATGACGCGAAACCATCTCGTCCGGGTTACGCACAGCCGTGAGGTTGTAGGCCTTGTTCCATTTTATCAACAGGGCCAGATAGCCCAGCAGCAGGTCATGCTGGGTTTGGGTCAAAGCGACGCCCAGTTGGCGTGCACCTGTTGATAACTCTTCAGCGTGTTGTGCGGTCACCAGCGAACTCAAGCGTTTTGCTCCAACTTGCGGCCAGCGCCGCGTTTTTTCAGGTGAATCATCAACAGGGAAATCGCCGCCGGCGTCACACCGGGTACCCGCGATGCCTGGCCCAGCGTCTCGGGGCGTGTTGCACCGAGCTTGCTCTGGATCTCTTTGGACAACCCGGAAATGGTCGTGTAATCGATATCCACAGGCAATTTGATATTTTCACTGGCGCGAAGACGTGCAATCTCGTCCTGTTGACGGTCGATGTAGCCCGCGTACTTGGTTTTGATCTCAACCTGTTCAGCGACCAGCGGGTCGCTAGCCCCTTCGCCGGTCACTTCGACCAGACCGGCGTAGTCGATTTCCGGACGAGTCAGCAAACTGAGCAAATTGTATTCATGGGTCAACGGTGTGCCAAATTTGGCCGCAATCGCTTCACCTTGCTCAGTCCCCGGGCGAACCCAAGTGCTTTTCAGACGTTGTTCTTCCAGGGCAATGCTTTCGCGCTTGGTGCAGAACGCCGCCCAACGGGCGTCATCGACCAAACCGAGCTCGCGACCTTTTTCTGTCAGGCGCATATCGGCGTTGTCTTCACGCAGGATGAGGCGGTATTCGGCGCGGGAAGTAAACATTCGGTACGGTTCTTGAGTCCCCAGGGTAATCAGGTCATCAACCAATACACCGATGTAGGCTTCATCGCGACGCGGGCACCAGGTGTCTTTGCCCTGTGCGAGCAAGGCTGCGTTGGTTCCGGCGAGCAAACCTTGTGCCCCCGCTTCTTCGTAACCGGTGGTGCCGTTGATTTGCCCGGCAAAGAACAAACCGCCGATCACCTTGGTTTCGAGGCTGTATTTCAGGTCGCGCGGGTCGAAATAATCATATTCGATGGCATAGCCAGGTCGCACGATGTGGGCATTTTCCATACCGCGGATCGACTGCACGAGTTGCAACTGAACATCAAAAGGCAACGAGGTCGAAATGCCGTTCGGATACAGCTCATGGGTGTTCAAACCTTCCGGTTCGATAAACACCTGATGGCTTTCCTTGTCAGCAAAACGATGAATCTTGTCTTCAATCGACGGGCAGTAACGCGGGCCAATCCCTTCAATCACACCTGAGTACATCGGCGAACGATCGAGGTTGGACGCAATGATTTCGTGGGTGCGCGCATTGGTATGAGTGATCCAGCAGCTGACTTGAGTCGGGTGCTGTTCCTTGTTGCCCATGAACGACATGACCGGGATCGGCGTATCACCCGGTTGTTCCGTCATTACCGAGAAATCAACCGAACGGCCATCAATGCGTGGCGGGGTGCCGGTTTTCAGGCGACCGACACGCAAAGGCAGTTCACGCAGACGGTGTGCCAGGGCTATCGAAGGTGGATCACCGGCGCGTCCGCCCGAGTAATTCTGCAAACCGATGTGGATAAGTCCACCCAGGAACGTACCGGTGGTCAAAACCACCGAGTCAGCCAGAAAACGCAGGCCCATCTGGGTCACAACACCGCGTACTTGATCGTTTTCAACAATCAGGTCATCCGCTGCTTGTTGAAATATCCACAGGTTCGGTTGGTTTTCCAGAATTTCGCGTACTACCGACTTGTAAATAGCGCGGTCTGCCTGTGCTCGCGTTGCCCGCACGGCCGGGCCTTTACGGCCATTGAGTACACGGAACTGGATACCGCTTTTATCCGTTGCGGTCGCCATCGCGCCGCCGAGGGCATCGATTTCTTTAACCAGATGGCTTTTACCAATCCCGCCGATCGCAGGGTTGCAGCTCATATGCCCGAGGGTTTCCACGTTGTGGGTCAACAGCAGGGTTTTTACACCCATGCGTGCTGAAGCAAGTGCAGCCTCGGTTCCGGCGTGACCGCCACCGATGACGATCACTGCAAAACGGGAAGGGAAATTCACCACGCACCTCGTGCCTGTTACTAGGGGTTTTTTGGATAGACCGCGAAGTATAGGGACTTCGCCTTCCTTAAAGAACCCTTTGCACAAAATTTAACCAGCTTGTGGATAAGGCAAGATAGAAAAATAAATAAAGAAGAAATTTATTAAAGCTTTGTTTTTATGTTTATTTCTATAGCGGCACATTTCTGTGGATAGATTACTAAGAGCCTTATTTTACGTACTGTACAGAGATTCAAAAGTCTGTGGTCATGTGGCCATGAGGGGCGTGAATAAGTGCGTTAAGCCTGTGGGTAAATGATAACGTTATCCACAGAGGGGTTTATCTTCAGTTTTCAAGCCCACTTACCCACTGAGCTAAAGGCCAGTTATGCACAGAGCTTATCCGACGAAATTCCCTCTATCAGGCCAACAAAAAGGCGGCCGAAAGCCGCCTGGATGAGCACGTCATCCAACGGCCAGCAGCTTAAAAAGGGATAAAGGTGATGAACGGCAGCTTATGCAGCGCTCAAACAGCGGCGATCAACCAGCCGTTGGCACTCGCGATGAGCCTGTGGGTTATTCCAATCGCGTCGAGAAATCTCTGGTCGTGTGAGGTCACAACCAACGTGCCGGTGTACTGATTGAGCATGCTTCCCAGCGCCAGCAAGGACGTCAGATCGATGTGATTGGCGGGTTCATCGAGCAACAACAACTGCGCAGGTTGCTCGGCATAGAACACACAGGCCATTGCCGCCTTCAGCCGTTCACCGCCACTGAGTTGTGCACAGGGGCGATTCACCTGCTCGGCGCCGAGCCCTAATTGCGCCAGCCGGGTACGCAATTCACTCTCCGTGAGTTGCCGATTGAGTGCCTGCAATTGCTCCAGCACCGAACATTCAAGGTTCAGCATGGCCAAGTGTTGATCAAGATAAGCTGTTTTCACATGGACACCCGCCTGCCCAGCCGGGATCGGTACTTGCCCCGCCAACACCTTGAGTACCGTTGATTTACCGCAGCCATTGGGACCGAGCAAGGCCACCCGCTGGCCCCGACTGAGCGTAAGGCTGAGTGTGCGCAACGGTTCGAAGCCATACGGCAAGCGTGCATCAACCAGCTCGGTGATGTGGGAAGCGCTGTGCTGGCTCGTTGTGGGGGCATAGACAAACACCGCCTGCTGCCTTTCAACCTGGCTGGCAGCTTGCCGGACGCGCACCGACAACGCCTCGCGCGCGGCTTGCTGATGTTGCTGCCATTTGCCGCTGCTGTTTTGGCTGCGCTCCTTTTGCCGGCCCAGCAAAATCTTCGCCTGATTACGGCTACTGGCAGACTTGCTACCCCGTGCCTGCCTGCGTTCAAGCTGTTCAGCCTGCTCGCGCAACCGTTGTTCTTGTCTATTTCGTTCCAGTTTGGCGTGGGCCAGTTGCTGTTCGGCGGCCGATTGCTTCTGGGCTTTGGCCTGTGCATAAAACGAATAACCCCCGCCGTAGCTGGCCAGCCCCAGGGCTGAGAGTTCGAGGATGCGCGTCATCGTCTCCAGCAACTCGCGGTCATGGCTGATCACCAGCAACGCCTTGGGCCAATGGCTGAGTTGCGCCTGCAGTGCCAATCGCTGCTCACGGTCTAGATGATTGGTCGGCTCATCCAGAATCAGCAGCTCGGCATCTGACATAAACGCCCCCATCAGCGCGACACGCATGGCTTCGCCGCCACTGAGCTGCGAGGTCGGGGTTAAAGGCGTGAGGTGCCCGAGGTTGTTGCGGGCCAGTTGGTCGAGTAACTGCTGGCGAATGTTCCACTGCTCGCCCACCGCGTCAAAGTCGGCTGGTGCGGTACTGCCTTGCTCGATGCGTTCCAGCGCGTTGATGATGGGTTGCACACCGGCCAGATCAGCGACCGTCTGCCCGGGGGCATGGTTGATGTGCTGCGCCAGGTAATACACCTTCCCGGTGCGCAGACAGCGCCCTGCGGTAGGAGCAATATCCCCGGCAATCAGATGGGCCAATACACTTTTACCCACACCATTACGCCCCACCAGGCCGGTGTGGCGTTGATCGAGATGCAAGTTGAGATCAGAAAACAGCGGGCTGCCATCGGGCAGCTGATAAGAAACGCCTTCCAGCGTTACACAGGTCGCGTGGGTCATACGCACTCCAGAGATGCACAGATCTACCCCCTGTTGCAGGGGAATCAAGAACTGGCCGCAACATTTGCGGCGGCATCAATGGCGCATTGGACTAATACCTGTAGGAGACGAACTTGTCTCGTGACCTTTTAACAGATCTGTAGAGACCGGACACATGGTTGACGGGTGTACGGAGACATGGTGGACACTTTTCGGTGAGCTAATTTCGCCGGAGAACCATCATGCCTTGGAATACGAGAGACGCCATGAGCCTGAAAGAAGAGTTCGTTGCTTTAGCACGGCAACCCGGCAGCAATAAACGCGAGCTGTGCCGACGATTCGGTATCAGCCCGCAAACAGCTTATAAGTGGCTAGAACGCTACAAAGCCCAAGGTAAACCGGGCTTAGAGGAGAAGTCCCGCAGGCCTAATACGAGTCCGAAACTGACTCAGGCCGGTTTGGAGTCTGAGGTCTTGGCGATTAGACAAGACAACCCTGCATGGGGCGGACGCACAATCAGCAGCCTGTTGAAAAATCGTATCGCCCCCAGCACCGTCACTAACATCCTGCATCGGCACGGCCTGATTCAGCCTTCTGACAAGGAGCCACCGGCCAAGCTGAGGTTTGAACATGCTGCGCCTAACGACCTTTGGCAGATGGATTTCAAAGGACACTTTGCGATGCAACAAGGCCGATGCCATCCCCTAACGCTGCTGGACGACCATTCCCGATTCAACTTGGCTATACAAGCTTGTGATAACGAGCGTGGGGACACGGTGCAGAAGAAGATGATCGAGGTTTTCCGAACTTACGGTTTGCCAGCCCGCATCAACGTCGATAATGGCCCGCCTTGGGGCTCACCGCGTAATCCCGGCGAGATCACAGAGTTGAGTATCTGGCTAATCCGCCTAGGCATCCGGATAAGTTTCAGCCGCCCTTATCACCCGCAAACCAATGGGAAAATTGAGCGTTTCCATCGTTCACTGAAAGCCGAAGTGCTCAATGGTCGGCATTTTTCTACGTTGACTGACGCTCAAACGGCTTTCGACCGGTGGCGTGAAATTTACAACCTACAGCGCCCCCATCAAGGATTGGACTATCAGGTGCCAATGGACCGGTACCGGTCTAGTCCCTGGGCATATCCGCAGCAGCTATCGGAGTTTGAATACGGATCGGATGACGTATTGGCCAAGGTTTACCACAGTCGGTTTCGCTTCCAGAAACGTTATTTCAGCATCGCCAAGGGTTTGGTTGGGCAGCATATTGCTATACGCCCAAACCCAGAAAGCGATCAACTGTTTGACGTCTACTTCTGCCATCACTTTTTGCGAACTATCGACGTGAACAAACCGGACTACGGTTGATAATGTGTCCACTATGTCCCCGCACATGTGTCAACCATGTGTCCGGTCTCTACAAACAGATCAAAAGATCGCGAGGCAAGCTCGCTCTTATCAAAAATAAAGTAAGTGATTGATTCTAAAGGCCTTGTAGGAGCGAGCTTGCTCGCGATCTTTTGATCTTGATCTAAGAGCCCCCCTCTCCCTAGCCCTCTCCCGAAGGAGAGGGAACCAATTGGGGGATGCTGACGATATTCGCTGTCCTGTTTGATGCGCGACAGCGCGGCGTCGAAGACGGGGCGGCAACTCCTACGGGTTGCCGGGCATTATTTACCGATACAGAAGCTGGAGAAGATCCGCCCCAGCAGATCATCCGAGCTGAATGCCCCGGTAATTTCGCCCAGCGATTGCTGCGCCATGCGCAAATCTTCGGCCAGCAACTCACCGGCGCCCGCCAGCGTCAGCTGTGCCCGGCCATGCTCAAGGGCATCGCTGGCGTGCTGCAACGCCTCCAGGTGACGGCGACGTGCGCTGAAGCTGCTTTCAGAGGTTTGCTCGTAGCCCATGCAGGCCTTGAGGTGCTCACGCAGCAAATCCAGACCGTCCGTCGATCGGGCGCTGAGGCTGATCGTGACATGGCCATCGGCGCTCACTTCAAGGCTCACCGCTTCACCGCTGAGGTCCGCCTTGTTACGAATCAAGGTGACTTTGGCCGGGTCCGGGCGCTGCTCCAAAAACTCGGGCCACAACGCGAAGGGGTCATCCGCTTCCGGTGCCGTCGCATCCACCACCAGCAACACGCGATCCGCCTCACCAATGGCTTTGAGGGCTCGCTGCACGCCGATTTTCTCGACCTGATCTTCGGTATCCCGCAGTCCTGCTGTATCCACCACATGCAGGGGCATGCCGTCGATGTGGATATGTTCACGCAGCACGTCGCGGGTGGTACCGGCGATCTCCGTCACAATGGCTGCTTCACGGCCGGCCAGCGCGTTGAGCAAACTGGACTTGCCCGCATTGGGCCGACCGGCAATCACCACCGTCATGCCATCGCGCAGCAAGGCGCCCTGACCGGCTTCGCGCTTAACGGTGGATAACTCTTCGCGGACTTTATCGAGCATGCGCAATACGTGGCCATCGGCCAGAAAGTCGATTTCTTCTTCCGGGAAATCAATCGCAGCCTCGACGTAGATGCGCAAACTGATGAGCTGCTCAGTCAAGTTATGCACACGGTGTGAGAAAGCCCCCTGCAAAGACCGTAATGCGTTGCGCGCAGCCTGTGCAGAACTGGCTTCAATGAGGTCGGCAATGGCCTCGGCCTGAGCCAGATCGAGCTTGTCGTTTAAAAAAGCGCGCTCACTGAATTCGCCTGGTCGTGCCAAACGGCAACCCAGCTCGATGCAGCGTTGCAGCAGCATATCGAGCACGATCGGCCCGCCGTGACCTTGCAATTCCAGCACATCTTCGCCGGTGAACGAGTTCGGGCCCGGGAAATACAGCGCAATGCCTTCATCCAGGACTTCACCGTTTTCACCATAAAACGGTCCGTAATGGGCGTAGCGCGGTTTCAGTTCGCGCTCAGTGAACGCTTGCGCCGCCGCCCGGGCGAGTGGCCCGGAAACACGCACGATCCCCACACCACCTCGGCCTTGGGCGGTTGCCACAGCAGCAATGGTTTGTGCCGGAACACTCATAAAAACAGGCCTCAAAAACAAAAGTGACAGATAGCAAAACGCCCCACTAGGGGGCGTTTTGAGTGGTGATCAACAGAGTAAGTTAAGCAGCTGCTTTTTTGGTAGCGGCTTCGATCTTACGTGTGATGTACCACTGTTGAGCGATGGACAGGCAGTTGTTCACAACCCAGTACAGCACCAGACCAGCCGGGAACCACAGGAAGAAGAAGGTGAAGATGATTGGCATCAGCTTCATCACCTTGGCCTGCATCGGATCCGGAGGTGTCGGGTTCAGACGCTGCTGGATGAACATGGTTGCGCCCATGATGATCGGCAGAATGAAGAACGGGTCTTTAATCGACAAGTCGGTAATCCAGAGCATGAAAGGCGCCTGACGCATTTCAACACTTTCCAGAAGTACCCAGTACAAGGACAGGAACACCGGCATCTGCACCAGGATCGGCAAGCAGCCGCCCAGTGGATTGATCTTCTCTTTCTTGTACAGCTCCATCATCGCTTGCGACATTTTCTGGCGATCATCACCGAACTGCTCTTTCAGAGCGGCCAGTTTTGGTGCCACAGCGCGCATGCGAGCCATCGATTTGTAGCTGGCGGCCGACAGCGGGAAGAAGATCCCTTTGATCAGCATGGTCAGGAAGATAATCGACCAACCCCAGTTACCCACCAGGCTGTGGATATGTTGCAGCAGCCAGAAGATTGGCTGGGCAATGAACCACAGAATGCCGTAGTCGACTGTCAGCTCCAGGCCTGGGGACAACTCTTTGAGTACGCCCTGGCTCTTTGGACCTGCGTACAAGGTAGCGCTGGTTTCACCTGTTTTGCCCGGCTCAACCGTCAAGGTCGGGCCAGTGAAACCGATGATGTAGTTGCCTTGATTGTCTTTGCGGGTCTGAACGACGTTGTTATCGCCTTTCTGAGGGATCCACGCGGTTACAAAGTAGTGCTGCAGCCATGCAACCCAGCCACCTTGAACGGTTTCTTTCAGCGAACCCTTGTCGATATCTTTCATCGACACTTTTTTGTACGGTTCTGCACTTGTCCACAGGGCAGCGCCCAGGTAAGTGGCAGTACCGGTGGCGGTGCTGGAAGAAGGATCAGAGCTGGCGTCGCGTTTCAATTGTGCGAACAGGTTGCCGGTCCACGGCTTGCCGCTCTCGTTATCAATCAAATAGCTGACTTGAACATCGTACAGGCCACGTTTGAACGTGAAACGCTTGATGTAGTTAACGCCGTCTTCGCTGAATTTCAGGTCAACAACCAATTGATCCTGGCCAGGAGCCAGTTCATAGGTCTTTTTATCCACACTGAAAACCGGGCGACCGGCGGCACGTGCATCCGGGCCGTCAACGCCAGTCAGGCCACTTTGTGCCAGATAAGTACGCTCGCCGCCGTTATCGAACAGCTGGAAAGGCACATCCGGGTGGTCCTGGCGACGTGGATAAAGCGGCAGACGCAGTTGGGCAACGTCACCACCTTGTGGATCGATTGCAATATCCAGTACGTCGGTTTTGACGTGAATCAGGTCTTTGCTTGCAGCCACCGGCGTTTCTGTCGGTGTGCTGGTATCGGCATTGGCACTGGGTACATCGGCACTGTTCGAAGCGTTGTTACCTGGCACCGAGTCAGGCAAACCCTGCGCGGTATTACTGCTGGCGGCAACATTCTGAGTCGGCAGGGCAGCTTGGCCGTAATCCTGGTTCCATTTCAGAACCATAACGTAGGACACGACTGCGAGAGCGACGATCAGGATCGTGCGTTTAATATCCATGATTACTCGGCCATCAAGAAGAACGGGAGGTAGGGATAGGTGGAACCGGGTCGTAACCACCGGGATTCCACGGGTGACAGCGACCTAAACGACGAAAGGTCAGCCAGCCGCCGCGAAGAACGCCATGAGTTTCTATGGCTTCCAACGCGTAGCAGGAACAACTGGGGTAGAAACGGCAGTGATTTGCCATCAAAGGACTAATGGCATAACGGTAAAACTGGATCGGAACGAGCGCCAGTTTACGCATCAGGACTGCCTACCCCTACAGTTTCGGTTTTAACAGATGGAGCTGGCGTGTTACGGGCCAGACGTTTCCACAGTTTGCCGAAATGCTGAATCAATTCGGGGTTCTCTACGTCACCCAAACCTTTGCGCGCGACGATAACGATATCCCAACCAACCAGTAGATCCTGGTGGAGACGAAACGATTCACGCATCAAACGCTTAAGGCGATTGCGCTGAACGGAGAGCTTTACGCTCTTTTTCCCGATCACTAACCCCAAACGGGGGTGATCAAGATCGTTGCTGCGCGCAAGGAGCAGGAGATTTTTCCCCGGAACCTTGCCGGTGGGGGAGTCAAAGACTGCCTTGAAGTGTCGGGGAGTGAGTAACCGCTTTTCCCGACTGAAGTCCTGACTCACCACCATTGTCTGATTATCAAACTGCCAGACGCGCACGGCCTTTGGCGCGGCGACGCGACAGGACTGCACGGCCGTTTTTAGTAGCCATGCGAGCACGGAAACCGTGAGTGCGGGCGCGTTTGATAGTGCTTGGTTGGAAAGTACGTTTCATGTCGTGCTACCTGGTTCGTCCACAACGGGCCGGAATGGCCCCCGTTTTAAGAGACCGGCGATTCTAGTGAATGCAGGCCCATAGGTCAATTTCCAACCAACGTTGACAGCTAAATAGATACCAGCGGTTGTGCACACGCATTTGTTCAGCCAGTCATAAAAATAAAAAGACAGCGTATTTAAAGCTTTTTTAAAGAACTTATTAACTTTAGTGAGCCACTTATCTGTGGATAACTCGATGCAGCCCTTAAAAATCATGGCCTACAGAGAATGACAACACTGTCGAGAAGCCGTGCTCTGCCTGTGCTGCGACCTCGGATAAGCTGTGTACGAAAGGCCTCTTTATCCACAGGCCAGTTATGCACAGTGTTTCACCCCCACTTGTGCAACGAGCTTAGACCCGCTTATCCACAGACCTTATGCACATACCATTGGTCGCTTTGTTAACAGTAAAAAGACCTCGTTCTCCTTATAGGCAGGCAACCTACATGTGGATAAGTGGGCGAGTGGTCGCTACAATGGCGCCTGTTTTTGCCTCACCGGCTTTCAACTTAGGGGATATCCGTGTCAGTGGAACTTTGGCAGCAGTGCGTAGAGCTTTTGCGCGATGAGCTGCCTGCCCAGCAATTCAACACCTGGATCCGTCCACTACAGGTCGAAGCCGAAGGCGACGAGTTGCGCGTGTATGCGCCTAATCGTTTTGTGCTCGACTGGGTTAACGAGAAGTACCTGAGCCGTTTGCTTGAACTGCTGAACGAGCACAGCAATGGCATGGCGCCTGCGCTGTCCTTATTAATAGGCAGCAAACGCAGCTCGGCACCTCGTGCTGCGCCGAATGCGCCATTGGCCGCAGCGGCTTCGCAACAGCAAGCCGCGCCTGCGCCAGCACCCAGCGCACCGGCAAGTGCCACGCCCGCACCGGCGCCAGCGCCTAAACAGGCGGACCAGGCGAGCGAAGAGCCTTCGCGTGACAGCTTCGACCCGATGGCGGGTGCCAGTTCGCAACAGGCGCCAGCCCGTGCCGAACAGCGCACCGTCCAGGTTGAGGGCGCGCTCAAGCACACCAGCTACCTGAACCGCACGTTCACCTTTGAAAACTTCGTCGAGGGCAAGTCCAACCAACTGGCCCGTGCGGCGGCGTGGCAAGTGGCCGACAACCCCAAGCATGGCTACAACCCGCTCTTCCTTTATGGCGGCGTTGGTCTGGGTAAAACGCACTTGATGCACGCGGTGGGC
Organism: Pseudomonas sp. HY2-MNA-CIBAN-0224; assembly: GCF_040310285.1. Taxonomy (NCBI): domain Bacteria; kingdom Pseudomonadati; phylum Pseudomonadota; class Gammaproteobacteria; order Pseudomonadales; family Pseudomonadaceae; genus Pseudomonas; species Pseudomonas sp. HY2-MNA-CIBAN-0224. The sequence continues at coordinate 72,601 of NZ_JBEOPQ010000013.1, forward strand.
AACCACCTGCTGAAGAAGAACCCGAATGCCAAGGTGGTGTACCTGCATTCCGAGCGTTTTGTAGCCGACATGGTCAAGGCCCTGCAGCTCAACGCTATCAATGAGTTCAAGCGCTTCTACCGTTCGGTCGACGCCCTGCTCATCGATGACATTCAATTCTTTGCACGCAAAGAGCGTTCTCAGGAAGAGTTCTTCCACACCTTCAACGCCTTGCTTGAAGGCGGTCAGCAAGTGATTCTGACCAGCGACCGCTACCCTAAAGAGATCGAAGGGCTCGAAGAGCGTCTCAAATCCCGCTTCGGCTGGGGTTTGACCGTGGCCGTTGAGCCACCAGAGCTTGAAACGCGCGTCGCGATCCTGATGAAAAAGGCAGACCAGGCCAAGGTCGACCTGCCCCACGATGCTGCCTTCTTTATTGCCCAACGCATTCGTTCCAATGTGCGTGAGCTCGAAGGCGCGCTCAAGCGGGTTATTGCCCACTCGCACTTTATGGGCCGCGACATCACCATCGAGCTGATTCGCGAGTCCCTTAAAGACTTGCTGGCGCTGCAAGACAAACTGGTCTCTGTGGATAACATTCAGCGTACTGTGGCTGAGTACTACAAGATCAAAATTTCGGACTTGCTGTCCAAGCGTCGCTCACGCTCGGTGGCCCGCCCTCGCCAAGTGGCCATGGCACTGTCCAAAGAGCTGACCAACCACAGCCTGCCGGAAATCGGCGATGTGTTTGGTGGTCGCGACCACACCACGGTCTTGCACGCATGCCGCAAGATCAACGAACTCAAGGAATCCGACGCGGACATCCGCGAGGACTACAAGAACCTGCTGCGAACCCTGACAACCTGATGACACCAACGCAGCTTATTAAGGCAAGGGACTAGACCATGCATTTCACCATTCAACGCGAAGCCTTGTTGAAACCCCTGCAACTGGTCGCGGGCGTTGTAGAACGCCGCCAGACCTTGCCGGTATTGTCCAACGTGCTGTTGGTTGTCGAAGGCCAGCAATTGTCGCTGACCGGTACCGACCTTGAGGTCGAACTGGTCGGTCGCGTTCAGCTCGAAGAGCCGGCTGAACCCGGCGAGATCACCGTGCCTGCGCGCAAGCTGATGGACATCTGCAAAAGCTTGCCCAACGACGCCCTGATCGACATCAAGCTCGACGATCAAAAGCTGGTGGTTAAAGCGGGCCGTAGCCGTTTTACCCTGTCCACCTTGCCTGCCAATGACTTCCCGACCGTTGAAGAAGGCCCGGGCTCGCTGACCTGCAGCCTGCAGCAAAGCAAGCTGCGCCGCCTGATCGAGCGCACCAGCTTCGCCATGGCCCAGCAGGACGTTCGTTACTACCTCAACGGCATGTTGCTGGAAGTTTCGGCCGGCATCATTCGCGCAGTGGCTACCGACGGTCACCGTCTGGCCATGTGCTCAATGAAAGCCGACATCGGCCAGCCAGACCGCCATCAAGTGATCGTGCCGCGTAAAGGCATCCTCGAAATGGCGCGTTTGCTGACCGAGCCGGACGGCGAAGTCAGCATCGTGTTGGGCGCACACCACATCCGTGCGACCACCGGCGAGTTCACCTTTACCTCCAAGCTGGTAGACGGCAAGTTCCCGGATTACGAGCGTGTACTGCCTAAAGGCGGTGACAAGGTGGTGATCGGTGACCGTCAGGCCCTGCGTGAAGCGTTCAGCCGTACCGCCATTCTGTCCAACGAGAAGTACCGCGGTATTCGTCTGCAACTGGCTAATGGCCAATTGAAGATCCAGGCCAACAACCCGGAGCAGGAAGAAGCGGAAGAAGAAGTGGGCGTTGATTACAACGGAGGCTCGCTCGAAATCGGTTTCAACGTGAGCTACCTGCTGGACGTGCTGGGCGTGATGACCACTGAACAAGTGCGTTTGATCCTGTCGGACTCCAACAGCAGCGCCCTGGTGCAAGAGTCGGACAACGACGACTCGGCCTACGTTGTTATGCCGATGCGCCTGTAACTTATGCACAGCCCACGCTAGATGTCCCTTAGTCGCGTCTCTGTCACCGGTGTGCGTAACCTGCACCCGGTGACCTTCTCCCCCTCCCCCCGCATCAATATCCTGTATGGCGCCAACGGCAGCGGAAAAACCAGCGTGCTGGAAGCAGTCCATTTACTGGGGCTTGCCCGTTCGTTTCGCAGTACCCGGCTAACGCCGGTCATTCAGCATGAACTGCAAAGCTGCACCGTGTTTGGCCAGGTCGAACTGGCCGAAGGCGGGCACAGTGCGTTGGGTATTTCGCGGGACCGAAATGGGGAGTTCCAGATTCGGATCGACGGTCAAAATGCGCGCAGTGCCGCGCAGCTGGCGGAGATCCTGCCCCTGCAATTGATCAACCCTGACAGCTTCCGTCTACTGGAAGGCGCCCCAAAGATCCGTAGGCAGTTTCTCGACTGGGGGGTGTTCCATGTGGAGCCGCGCTTTATGTCGACCTGGCAGCGGCTACAGAAGGCCCTGCGGCAGCGGAACTCATGGCTGCGGCATGGTACACTCGACGCCGTTTCACAAGCGGCCTGGGACCGGGAACTGTGTCTGGCCAGTGCTGAAATTGATGAATACCGCCGCGCTTACATCAAGGCCTTGAAACCTGTCTTTGAGCAGACCTTAAGTGAGTTGCTTGAACTCGAAGGCTTAACGCTGAGTTATTACCGTGGCTGGGACAAAGACCGAGAGCTGAGTGCTGTACTCGCTGCGTCTGTCCACCGGGACCAGCAAATGGGGCATACCCAGGCCGGGCCACAACGAGCTGATTTGCGCCTCAAGCTAGGTGCCAATAACGCGGCAGACATTCTGTCACGTGGTCAGCAGAAGTTAGTGGTCTGTGCATTGCGCATTGCTCAAGGGCATTTGGTGAGCCAGGCCCGGCGTGGCCAATGTATTTATCTGGTGGATGACTTGCCGTCCGAACTGGATGAGCAGCATCGCAACGCACTGTGTCGCTTGTTGGAAGACTTACGCTGCCAGGTTTTTATCACCTGTGTAGACCACGAATTTATGAGGGAAGGCTGGCAGACGGAAACGCCAGTTGCCCTGTTCCACGTGGAACAGGGCTGTATCACCCAGACCCACGACCATCGGGAGTGAAGGCATTGAGCGAAGAAAATACGTACGACTCAACGAGCATTAAAGTGCTGAAAGGCCTGGATGCCGTACGCAAACGTCCCGGTATGTACATTGGTGATACTGACGATGGCAGCGGCCTGCACCACATGGTGTTCGAAGTCGTCGACAACTCCATCGACGAAGCGCTGGCTGGCCATTGCGACGACATCACCATCATCATCCACCCGGATGAGTCCATTACCGTGCGCGATAACGGCCGCGGCATCCCGGTTGATGTGCATAAAGAAGAAGGCGTATCGGCAGCCGAGGTCATCATGACCGTGCTGCACGCCGGCGGTAAGTTCGATGACAACTCCTATAAAGTATCCGGCGGCTTGCACGGTGTAGGTGTGTCGGTAGTAAACGCCCTGTCCGAATTGCTGGTACTGACAGTACGTCGCAGCGGCAAAATCTGGGAACAGACTTATGTCCACGGCGTGCCTCAGGCACCGATGGCCATCGTTGGCGAAAGCGACACCACCGGTACTCAGATTCACTTCAAACCGTCTGCCGAGACCTTCAAGAACATTCACTTCAGCTGGGACATCCTGGCCAAGCGTATTCGTGAACTGTCCTTCCTGAACTCCGGCGTGGGTATCGTCCTCAAGGACGAGCGCTCCGGCAAAGAAGAGCTGTTCAAGTACGAAGGCGGTCTGCGTGCGTTTGTTGACTACCTGAACACCAACAAAACCACGGTTAACCAGGTCTTCCACTTCAATGTCCAGCGCGAAGATGGCATTGGCGTAGAAGTCGCCTTGCAGTGGAACGACAGCTTCAACGAGAACCTGTTGTGCTTCACCAACAACATTCCGCAGCGCGATGGCGGTACGCACCTGGTGGGCTTCCGCTCTGCCCTGACGCGTAACCTCAACACCTACATCGAAGCTGAAGGCCTGGCCAAGAAGCACAAGGTCGCCACCACCGGTGACGACGCCCGTGAAGGCCTGACCGCGATTATCTCGGTGAAGGTTCCGGACCCCAAGTTCAGCTCCCAGACCAAAGACAAGCTGGTGTCTTCTGAAGTGAAGACCGCAGTTGAACAGGAAATGGGCAAGTTCTTCTCCGACTTCCTGCTGGAAAACCCGAACGAAGCCAAGCTGATCGTCGGCAAAATGATCGACGCAGCGCGTGCCCGTGAAGCGGCGCGTAAAGCCCGTGAGATGACCCGCCGTAAAGGCGCGCTGGACATCGCAGGCTTGCCGGGCAAACTGGCCGACTGCCAGGAAAAAGACCCGGCATTGTCCGAGCTGTACCTCGTGGAAGGTGACTCTGCTGGCGGCTCCGCCAAGCAGGGACGTAACCGCCGCACCCAAGCCATCCTGCCGTTGAAGGGTAAAATCCTTAACGTCGAGAAAGCCCGTTTCGACAAGATGATCTCTTCGCAAGAAGTCGGCACCTTGATCACCGCACTGGGCTGCGGCATTGGTCGTGAAGAGTACAACATCGACAAACTGCGCTATCACAACATCATCATCATGACCGATGCTGACGTCGACGGTTCGCACATCCGTACCCTGCTGCTGACCTTCTTCTTCCGTCAGTTGCCGGAGCTGATCGAGCGTGGCTACATCTACATCGCTCAGCCGCCGTTGTACAAAGTGAAAAAGGGCAAACAAGAGCAGTACATCAAAGACGACGACGCCATGGAAGAATACATGACCCAGTCGGCTCTTGAAGACGCCAGCCTGCACCTCAACGAAGACGCCCCTGGCATCTCCGGTGAAGCGCTGGAACGTCTGGTGTACGACTTCCGCATGGTTATGAAGACCCTCAAGCGTCTGTCGCGCCTGTACCCGCAAGAACTGACCGAGCACTTCATCTACCTGCCTGCCGTCACCCTTGAGCAGTTGGGCGACCATGCTGCCATGCAAGCCTGGATGGCCAAGTTCGAAGAGCGTCTGCGTCTGGTTGAGAAGTCTGGCCTGGTGTACAAAGCTAGCCTGCGTGAAGACCGCGAGCGTAATGTCTGGTTGCCAGAAGTCGAGCTGATCTCCCACGGCCACTCGACCTTCATCACCTTCAACCGCGACTTCTTTGGCAGCAACGACTACAAAACCGTTGTGACCCTGGGCGCCCAGTTGAGCACCCTGCTCGACGATGGTGCTTACATCCAGCGTGGCGAGCGTCGCAAACAAGTCACCGAGTTCAAAGAGGCTCTGGACTGGCTGATGGCCGAAAGCACCAAGCGCCACACCATCCAGCGCTACAAAGGGCTGGGCGAAATGAACCCGGACCAACTCTGGGAAACCACCATGGACCCAAGCGTGCGCCGCATGCTGAAAGTCACCATTGAAGACGCGATCGGCGCCGATCAGATCTTCAACACCTTGATGGGCGACGCGGTAGAACCCCGCCGTGACTTCATCGAGAGCAACGCACTGGCCGTGTCCAATCTGGACTTCTGATGGTGTAACGCGCAACATAAAAAAGGCCAACGTTTTAGCGTTGGCCTTTTTTTATTGTTCGTGTCCCGTCCTGAATAAGGTTTACACCTTCTGACCTATCTTCAGGAGGATTCAATGGGTTCGGGCAAAAGGCGCAGTCAGCGCGACTACACGCTAGCTTTTAAATTGTCGGTCGTAGATCAAGTTGAAAAAGGCGAGTTGGGTTATAAAGAAGCCCAACGGCGCTATGGCATCCAGGGCCGGTCAACGGTGCTGGTTTGGTTACGCAAGCATAGTCGGCAGGACTGGAGCCAAGGTGCATCGATTCGAGAGCAGAGGACCAGGTTTATGGCCGAGCCACCCCTCCCGCTGACACCCGAGCAGCGTATTAAAGAGCTTGAAGAGCAACTGGCGCTGAGCAATCAGAAGGCCCAGTTTTTGAAGCTGTCGTGAACGTTCTGAAAAATGACTACGGTGTTTCCATCGTAAAAAAGCGACCCGGCAAGTCCTCACGCAAGGGCAAATCAAAGACCTGAACATCACCAGGGCTTGCCTGTTGATGGGAATTTCGCGCCAAGCGTATTACAAGCGCAATCGCGCTTTTGATGCGAGAGTCTGTCAAGACCAAAAGGTCGTGGACTTCGTTCTGGAAAAGCGTCGACGCCAGCCCAGACTAGGCGCGCGCAAGCTGCATTACTTGATGAGCACTGAGGCTGAGTCGGATCCCTGTGTCGGCAGGGATCGGCTATTTGCCATCTTGCGAGAAGCGCGGGAACTGGTTCCTCGCAAGCGGGCTTATCATAAAACCACTCATAGTCATCATCGTTTCCGCCGTCATCCCACCTGCTCAAAGCAGGCCCTGAACAGGTTATAGCCAGCAGGCCCGAGCAAGTTTGGGTTGCAGACATTACCTACCTGCCGACACAGGAAAGTGTGGCCTACATCAGCCTGATAACCGACGCGTACTCACGCAAGATCGTTGGTCATCATGTACATGAAAGTCTGCATACCGAGTCTGTGATCAAGGCACTGCACAAAGCCGTTGGCGAGCGAAAAACAACGCAGCCACTGATTCATCACTCAGATCGCGGAGCCCAATACTGCTCCGATCTTTACCAGCGTTTGCATGCCAAGGTCGGGATCAGGTGCTCAATGACCGACGGTTATGACTGCTATCGGAACGCGATGGCTGAGAGAGTGAATGGTATTTTGAGGACCGAGTTTTTAGACTGAAACAGGTGTAAACCTATTTCAAGACTAGACAGAGGACTCGTCCGGCCATGTGTGAGAACACCAACCCGTGCTGTTCAAGATTTAGCCGCACGTGTTGGCCAAAGTGATGGCGCGTCTTACGTTGCAACGGTGCCCAGGTTGGTTCTCCGATAATCTGCCGAATCGTGAGCTCCTGCCCCAATGGCATTACCGCGACGTTTTGCTTGAGGGCTCGCGAAGCCTCTTCCCACTCGGTAGTCTGGGTATTCATAAGTGGCCCTTAAGTTGTAATTGTATGCTGGTGAGTGCAGGTACTTTAGCCGCGAATTGTGATCTCGATGCGGTCGATGTCCACATCAAAGGTGATCGCCAAGCCAGCTTTGGCTTCCGCGAGGCTCAAGCTGCGGGCACCAGAGAGAACGCTTGAAGTGTCGGTGGTGCTCTTTGACTCGGGCGGATCCAGTTGTCCCGACACACTCACGGTGAACTCGGGATAGAGAATCTCGTGCATCTTTTTCCATGTGTCGGCACGGGGACTCGTAAATTCCCCGCAGTCAGGTTCTTCATAGCGACGAGGCATCACGCCATGAATACCGGCCCTACGTGCGAGTTCGGTGCGACTCAATCCAAGCATTTCGCGGCGAGCTTTCAGAGCCGCAGGAAAGTCGGGGGAGGTTGGAGAAGGCAACATGGGGGAGTACCTGGGTATGATGCGACATGGAAAGTGTAATTTAGGTTGTGCTATCGCCAAGGTAGATCCGCTCGGCTACTTGAACGGCATCGACTCCGTGTTTCAGCACGGCGCGGGGGTTCACCTTGGTGATTACGCCCTCTATCACGAGCGGTGGCCTTCCCTTTCGTCGACGCTTCGGATCAATGTATGACCGACGCGCTGGCAGGTATAGAGGACGAGTAGCGGAAATTTTGGGTGTGTTGGAGATCACGAAGCTTTTGATGATCACTGGCGACGAGCACAAGGCAGATGCTCGGCACACTCGGATTGATCGAAGTGCCATCCATCAGTGCCTCCTCAACGCTGCTTAACTATGTGACAGCAAGAGTAGGCCATGTCCTTGGACAGCTCTCCACGACGACACGATTTGTCGCCGGCCCATGACAAAATCCCCAAAACACGAGGAGCCCGCTGTCATGAAGAACCTACTTGCTGTTATCGGTTGTGTTGTAGTGCTGAAGAAGGCCTGTGAGCTATACCGCGAGTACCAAGACTTGAAGCGTTACAAGGAAGCTCACGCGCCCGAAGGCCACTGATCGGGTTGCGAGCCCAGCCGACTTTAGTCACGTGCAACGCTAGATTAGTGGCACTCAGCCATCATTTTTATTAGCATCGTGTCCAATTTGGCGCCAGCCGCCAGCGATTGATGCACAACAAGGTAGTCTTCATGTCTCAAGCGAAGGATACGCTGCTTAGGTTGTTCGCCCTGCTGCGCCTAATTCCTGCCGAGCCGCAGCGTATAGCCAGCACTACACTGCTGGAGAAGCTGCATGATAAGGGTTTTTCCGTCACGCTGCGCTCTATCCAGCGCGACCTAAATCGGCTCTCCGTGCCGTTTTCGTTGTTATGTGACGAGAGTGAATTACCCTTCCGTTGGAGCTTCACCCGAGACGCACCGCTGAGGCTGGAGAACATGGACGCGCCGACCGCGCTCGCCCTTTGCCTGTCCGAAAGCCATCTGGCAACTCTGCTGCCGCAGACTGTTCTCGATCAGCTCGGCCCGCAGTTTCGCCGAGCCCGGAATTTCCTCGCTGATGTGGGGCACAACGGTTTGGCGGACTGGGCGCGTCGCGTCCGTGCGATCCCCAACGGCAAGACTCTCCTGCCTGCTGCGATCGCTCCGGAGGTCTGGCGAGTGGTCTCGGGGAGCCTGTTAGAACGTCGTCAGATTGAAGTCGCCTACCGAAGCCGCAGTAAAGGTTGTGTGAAGCATCTGATTCTGCACCCGGTCGGGCTCGTCTCCCGGCATGCCATCAGTTACCTGCTCGCATCGGTGAACGGTTACGACGACTTGCGCCAGTTTGCCCTGCATCGGATCCAGTCGATTCGCCTGCTGGTAACCGAGGCCAAGGAGCACCTCGACTTCAACGTCGACGACTATATAGCCAGAGGGCGTTTCAGCCAACGCCAGGGTGATGAGCGCGTTGAGTTGGTCGCGGACATCAGTCCTCAACTCGCCGAGTTGCTGAGCGAGACGCCACTCAGTGACGAGCAATCCCTGGACGACCTTCCCGACCAGGCCTGGAAACGCTTATGCGCCAGGGTCCCACGGGACCGCGAGACCTTATGGTGGATCTTCGGCCTCAACGAGAACATTCGTGTCTATGCCCCCCAAGTCTGGGTCGACGAGATCCGTCAGAGCCTGAAATCAATGCAGCAGTTCTATCTGAACGAGGAAGCGCTTGTCCCTGCCGCCTCTACCCATTCCAGCGTCGGCACTGCCGCCGTTCAGCACAATTTCTGAGGCTTTCTCATGGATAAGCAGGAAAACAAACTCATCAGCCATTCGGTTAGCCTGTGCCCGATCTGGCCCACCCAGGCCTCGGAAAAGATCGGCCGTATGGTCGGCGAGATCAGTCAGGCGAACGACATCATGGCCAAGATCGCTTCTACTGCCCAGAACAAAGCTATTAAGGGCGGGTTCGCGGCGGAAACCTGGCATGCCGAGTCGTTCAACCTAGACGCTATCCTCAAGGACAAGGATGTCCGGGCCTTCACCGATAACTTCGCTAAAACACCGCTGGCGAAGAACGACATGACTCACGACATCGTCATTATGAAAGGCGATACCCAACTGCAGGGCGCACAGCTGAAATACTTCAAGAGCGCCGATGCCACGCAGAAGGCGTTTCGCTCAAGCAAGGACGGAGTTCACCGTTACGAGAATGCTGACGTGTTCCTCGGGCCGTCCGACCAGATTGAAGGCATCAAGCTGTCCGCTCACAAGGACATACTGAAAAACAGGGACACCCGCCCCGAGGTCGCCCGGGCCGCCGAGAAAGTGCATGACAAGGCCGCTGGCCGCCTCGACGCCGAGGGCGTTCAGTCCACAGGGTTGAGCAAGCGCGATGCTGAGCACGTCGGCGCGGGATCGACCCCCGGCAAAGAGCTACATAAGAACATGCAGACGGGCTACCTGAATAAGGCGACCTTCCAGCAAAGTATGCGTGCGGCAGGGGCGGCGGCCATAGTAACCACAGTCATCGCCGGCAGCATCAATACCTTCCAGCACATCCGCCAGGTCAGGGATGGCGAGATTACCGCCGAACGGGCCACAGTGCTGATCCTGCAGAACACGGTCATCGCCGCCGGCGACAGCGCGCTAAAGGCTGGTGTGGCCTCTGCTGGTGTCAGCATCGCCGCCCGCTCGATGCCCGGCCTGTTCGCTGGCTCGGTGTTCAAACGTACCTTCGCCAATGGCGGCGTTGCCGGGGCGGCGGTCTGCGTGGTGGACGTGGTGCAGAGCCTGGTCTTGTTCGCCTCTGGCAGGATCACCGCCGAAGAACTGGAAACTCGCACTGGAAAGGGTTTGCTGCTGACCGGCGCCGGTGTGAGCGGTGCCTCGGTGGGCGCAGCGATTGGTGCCCTAGGCGGTCCCGCCGGCGCGCTGGTAGGTAGCATCGTGGGTGGCCTGATCACGACACTGGCGATGAACATTGCCGTGGACAATCACATCGAGAAGAGCTTTCATCTGGCCTTGGTTGCTACGGAGCGCGTGGTCAGCAACGGCGTCGCCGTTCATGAAGCCCTGGAGTACCTGCAGGTCTCGCAACAGTTCTACGGCGACTTTCATAAGGGGCTGTATCTGTCGGAGAAACACTTCGCCGCTCAGGTCAAGACCTTGGAAGCGCAAAGCAAACGACTGAGAAACAAGATCAATACCCTTTAAGGCCAGAATCATGAGCGAGACAACGACAGAGCGACAAGAGCATATTTTCCACGACCCGCTGCAAGGGACTGAGCTAGAGGCCGTGACCACCCTCGTTAACCGCCATAAAGCCAATGCTGCCTTGACCCAGCAATTGGCCTTGGATGCCTCACGCCTCATCAGCAGTAGCCAAGAGCGGCTGAACAAACAGTCGGGCGCCGGCTTTCTCAAGCGTTTCGCCAGCAGCCTCACCGGCAAGACCAGCGAAAACCAGTTGCTGAACCAGGCCGACACCCTGCAAATGCAGAAGTACGCCTGGCACTACCTCAAGCAGCTGCAACTGCAGAATCTGATCAACGCGCAGAGCATTGCGGTCATCCGCAACAACCTGGGCACGATGAACGACTACATCATCGAGACCCGGGATTTCCTAGAAACCGCCATCGACCGGATCAACAGCCGGCTGAAAACTGTCGAGAACAGCGCCAGCTTTCACAGCTGGTCACTGAACATAGAGGCCAACAAGCGCCGCTTCAAATCCATTCCAGGCAACCTGCTGATCCTGCACCTGACCTATGACTTCCTGCGCACCCATCGCGACATCGAACTGACCGAGCGTGATGTCAACCATCTGGTGGTGACTTTGGAAAAACTTGGGGTCAACTGCGATGATGACGTCGAGCTGCTGGGGTTCATCATCGAGCTGATCGACCAGATCGAAGTCTTCGGCATTGATCGCTACCGCACCATGATCGAGCTGGCAGTCGACGAAAACCACGTGCTGGACTCGCACTTCATCCAGAAAAACATCTCCGGGCTTGGCTTCAACGCGCTGTACTTCCTCTCGGAGCAGTACGAAAAGATCATCGATCTCACCGACGATGAGATGTGTAACAGCGACGCTGCCCGGGGAAAAATCATCTCGCGATTCTTCGGCAACGAATTCGGCGGACTGTACACCAACTATGGTGTGCGTGACCTGATCGGCGAAGTCATTGGCGGTGGCCTAGTAGCGCTAGACATCTACAAGGAACAAAATGGTTTCAACGTTAGGGCTGACGCTCTTTTGGATGAGGAGCAACCTGAAACCCTGTCGCTGACCTCCGACCTGCCGGACATCAAGGCCCACAGTTTCCTCGACAAGGCTGACGACGAAGCTCGCCGAACCTACCTACGCCTTTTCGCGCTGTGCTTCGACAACGCCGCCTCTCTGGACGGCGCGGGCCAGGAGTTTCTCGGCCAGTTGGCCGAACACAGTGGCTGCTCGGAGGTGGCCTCGCAGATTCTCGGCATCGCCGATAATCCGCTGAAGGAGCGGGAACACTTACCGTCGTTGCAGACTCTACTCAATGACGATGACAAGGCCTATACATGGCTCATCGACGCCTTTTTCCTCTTGACCTTGTGCGACAAGAAAGCTGAGAACCCGCGCATTCTGCGGATCTTGACCGCTCTCAAGCCTGGCAACTTCAAAGAAAGCCTACCGCTGGTGCGTGCGATGCTCAATGAGAGCGACGAAGCGGCGCTGGTGAAGGCAGCAGCAGCCCTGGCCAAGCAGACCCAGGGCTGGAAGAACATCGTGCGATACCGCGCTTTGCGCTTCGAGCAGTCCTGGATCGCCACGGAGAAACAGCTCTATGCGGCCAGCATCGATGCTTCGAACATGACCATGGACCTCATGACCGCCACCAGCAAGGCCATAGACTGGTCGTCGTTCATGGGGTCGTCCGATGATGGCTTCCTTAGCAAGATGGCAACGGCCGCAGGTAGCGCAACCTATACCATCGGCCGCAAGTCGGTCCTGTCCAGCCTCAACGGCATGCGTCGCAAGGCACAGGATTTCATCGCCGCGAATAGCCCGGCACTGAGTTCCGCCAACCGTGTGATCGCCCAGTGGGGCCTGCCGCGTATTGAGTTCGAGAACGAGATCTCCTGGTCCGACTACGACCTAGACAACTCTGCGGAGAACGATGACTGGTACCACCAGTTGAACGATTGCGAGCGCCAGATCGACCGCACGCTCACGGCATTATCCAGTGCCTGTTCCGATGCGGACGATCAGCTCGGCTACTTCCGCAAGGGCGATTTCGACAGTTCGGTGGTGCTGGCCCGGGTGCGCAAGCAGGAAGAGCGGGAACAGCATAAATTGCGCGAGGCGTTGGAAAAACAATCTGTCACCTTTGAGCACGACGGTAAGCGACACTTTTTTGCCATCGACTGGCACGACATGCAGAACCCTCCCTGCGATCCTGAAGATATTCGCCATATCAAGACCGATGGCAAGGTGTGGCTGATCGTGGACAATGACGAACAATTCTATCGCAGCGAAGACGGCGAGAACTGGCAGGTGGTTAAGCCCAATGTCGACGATGAACGTATCTGGATCCGCCGGCTCGACGTGATTGACGGCACCTGGGTACTGATGGTGGGCTCCGAGGGGTTCTACTATTCCCGTGACGCCCTGGACTGGAAGCGTTCGCAGTACCCGGACGTCAGCGACAACTACGCGTTTTCAGCCACTGAAGACCTAGTTTTTTTCAATGGGCAGTGGTTGTGGCGTTTCACCGAACGCACCGAGTTTGAATACACCGACAAGGGTTTCCTGTTCGACTCGACCAAAACCTCCAACTACGACAAGCCAGCATTTTTCTGCGCCAAGGAACCGGGCGCGGCCTGGGAGCGCTGGGAGAGTCTCCTGAACCTCTCCGAGGGCGAGGAAGTGGAGTATCTGCGTGCGATACCTGACAGGGCGTGCGTGCTGGCGTTCTGCAAGTACAACAGTTTCTACACCATGGTGAAGAAGAAGACCAACACCAATTCGTCGGTGATGTACTACGTGCAGGGTAAGGGCTGGCGCAACTGCACCTGGCCAGAAGACGACCTCTCCTTCCTTGATCCGGTCGTTACCGCACTGGGCGGCACACTGATGTGCTTCTCGTGGAGCAACCTGCTGACTTCGCAGAAGGGCTATGACTGGAAGCGCCAGGCGGACACGCTCGCTATCGAGACCTGCTACCACCTCAAAGACCTAAGTCTGTTCCCGTCGTGCAACAATCACCAACGTATCCACGTCAGCCACGATGGGAATGCGTTCAATGAAATCATGCTGGAAGAAGGTAGCTGGAAGTACTTCGCGGCCAACGACCAAGGCGCACTGTGCGTCTACGCGCCTGACTCCCACGAAACCTACCTGCGCGTCGGTACCTTCGTCCGCCAAGTCAAATGATGAGCTCGGCCTACCCCTGGGGTGAGGTCAAGCGCAAGGCTGTAACATTCAGTTCGACAGCGGTAGGGTAGCTTTGACCCCATCGCTTTCGGGCCCGCGCGCCATAGGCCCGTGTGGGTTTGTGACTAACATCATTCTGAATAGCCCCGGGTTTCGTAGACACCTCTTTGCCTTAAACTTGCAAGGTGTCTAGAAAACCCGGGACGATTCAGTATGTCGTTGCACGTTAGAAAATAAACTAAGCGCTCACGACGCTAGGAGCTGTGTTAATCATTTTTTGCTCTATCTTATGCCGCTAAATTTTTTGCACATGAAAAATCTAGACTCCACGCCATCAAAATAGTAGCGTCTGAGTGGGTGGGAGTGGGGATAAAACAAACACCGTCTAAAATTAAAGAAAATCATAATAAATTTGTAGCGCAAGGATTAGTTCATGACAAAAGTAGTAAGCTTCATCAATCTAAAAGGTGGTGTTGGAAAAACCACTACCACTGTAAATATTGCTGCAACTCTTGCTACAGACGGTTATAAGGTTCTAGTAATCGACCTCGACCCACAAACAAATGCTACTGTATCGCTAATCGACCAGGAGGACTGGCAAGATCGGCATGATCGCGGACAAACCTTATATCACATGTTCAATGACATGTTAAAAGGTGAGAGCCAATTCAACATAGATGGTGCCATACTCAACGATGTCGGGGATATAGACGGATTAGACTTGTTACCATCAAGCATACACCTAGTAGAAATCCAAGATGACATACCCGACATGGACAACAAAGCATATGTCAGCCACGTCGACGTGCTAGGCAATATAATTGAAAGCATAAAAGAAAATTACGACTTCATTCTCATAGATTGCCCACCAAACCTTGGTGCAATCACATTGAACGGAATAAGCATCAGTGACTATTATATAGTCCCAACAGTCCCAGATATCTTATCCAAAATCGGTATAAGCCTGATACTAAACAGGATAAACTCCTTCAAGAAAAGAAAGCATAGTTGCAAAATAGATTTGGCAGGAATTATTTTTACAAAGGTTGACTATAGAACTAACTTACACAAGTCAACCATGACAGAGCTTCGCTCAGGCGACTATAGTGATGTCGTTTTCAAAAATGATTTCCCTCAAAGAATCTCGGTCGCTGAAGCACCAGTAGACTCAAGGCCGTTCATAACATCTGCTACAGCAAAAAGAAAACCGGACTTCCACGACACGAAAGGAATTATCACCAAGCTCACTAATGAGTTTCTTGAGCGAGTAGGAGGTTAAGGTATGAAAAATATAAGCAAAAAAGACATAGAGATATTTGGAAAGGTACTATCTGAAATCGGCGAAACGATTGAAGAAAACCCAGAAATTCTTCTAAGTTTATTAAGGCCATTTTATGAAAAAAATCAAAAAGAACAAAAAGAAAAAGAGTCAGTCCGAGCAGAAGTTGAAGGTTTAAATATTTTCGACTCATTTAAGGATAAGAAAAAAAGTGAAATCGAGAAAGAACTCACAACATTTAACAAAGAGGAGTTGAAATTTATAATTAAAAAATATAGCCTTGGCGCAACCAAGCTAACCTCTAACGAAAAACTATCAGAGTTCATTGCCGACCAAGTAACAAAAAGAACAAAAGATGTATTTATAAACCAAGAATAACTTAACTCATGCTGCGTTGTTTTTTCTCAGCGCAGCCAAAACATGTCCGTTATCCTGCTCATTTCCAACTAACTAAATAGCTAATTGACTTGGCAACTTAACACCGGATTATGGTACTTTTGACATAAAATCAGAGCGGTAGGGTCGACTAGTGTCGTGAGCGGTTAGTTAATTTTCTAACGTGCTACGACATACTGTGCACCCTTGATACTCAAACCCGAGCTTTGGCTGTTTCTTTCAAGCGCTTGTCCAAAGTAATTCTCCATGCCGACAGCTTCTCGATGTCCTGCTCCAGTTCGTCAGGTTCTGGTACGGATGAGTTGAGGTGATCAAGTATTGGATTGATCAACGCACGAAAAAGGGTTTTCGCCCTGCATCGGACCGCACCACCTGGAGCATCGCCAGCCTGAGTCTTACTCAAGGGCAAAAACCGCCGTTGATACAAACCATACTCGGAAAGCTACGTCTGTTCGGATAGCGCATTTATTCTGTGAGTCCAGTAGGCTTTTCTCATTTTATCTGTGAATCTCACGCTCGGTGCTCACAGATAAGATGATTTTCCCCCGCGTTTACTGGGCATCACGAATCATCTATTTTGTGAGCCTACACTGGTCTAGCCCTCCATAAAGACCTTGGTATCCATGATTGTGGAAGATGGCAAAATCGAGTCCAGTTTCTACTCCAGCCTGTTGGGCTGTTTCGACTAGCTGTTTGTTGTGCTCCCGTAATTCATTGCGCAGCAATAAGCGCTTTTGATCGTCCTTAAGCTTTTGAAATGTGGCGTCATCGGCCAGTTCTTGACGGCGAGTTTGGATGGCAAAGTAAGTCTGGCCAGCAGCAATGACGGTTTTTGTTGGATCACCGTTCTGTACTACCAGATAGCAGGCGTAACGTGAGAGGTGCACATCATCCAGTTTCCGTTTGGAATCAGAGCCCAACGTGACCATTTTGGTGGCTTCAACAAAATGGTCTTCAACATGGCGTTGGCTGGCTTTACAGGCATGCATCGCTTTTTTGATGACATTCTCAAAATTGCGCCAATCACGGTATTCCAATAATGGAGCAAGGTCACGGGCAGACCAGTATTCAACATTATCTTCTGAGTACTGCTTAAGCCCCTCAAAAGACTGATGCTGCTCATTAATCATGAAGTCTCCTCACTCTTTCGCGTTACCGTAGCAACTGACACCCACCTCAATACTTATTCCCTAAGGACTCAGCCATTTTGAAGCGAGTAGATATCATCACCTCGTAAGGCGATTGGACTGAGCTTTACACTCAAGTGATGTTTCAACAAGCACTGAAAAACCAGCTAATAATTAAACATCTCAACCTATTTATCTCTCCCCTAATCCCCCAACAAAATCCCCTGCTCTTCCCTGCACAGCTCCAGCAAAAAATCCCACACCACCCGCAGCCTCACTGACTTGTGCAATTCGCGCCGGGTGCTGATCCAGTAGCTGCGTTGCACTGACTCTTCCGGCAGCACGCGCACTAAGTCAGGGTCTTGGCTGGCCATGTAGTTGGGCAGTACGGCGATGCCCAGCCCGGCGCGGGCGGCTTGTTGTTGGGCGATGACGCTGGTGCTGCGGAAGGTCACGGTCGGGTTGCGGCAGAAGTGGTTGATAAACAGCAGTTCTTCGCTGAACAGCAGGTCGTCGACGTAGCCGATCCAGAAGTGGTTGGCCAGGTCGTCGCGGTGGTTCAGGGTTGGCGCTTTGTCGAGGTAGTCGCGGCTGGCGTACAGCGCCAGGCGGTAGTCGGTGAGTTTGCGGGTGATTAATAGGTCGGCGTGGGGTCGGTCGAGGTGCACGCTGATTTCCGCTTCGCGGTTGAGGATGCTGACAAAGCGCGGCACGGCGACCAGTTCAACTTCAAGCCCTGGGTAGCGTTCGAACAACCCGCGCAAGCGTGAGGTGAGGAACATGATGCCGATCCCTTCGGTCACGCCCAGGCGGATTTTGCCCAATGGGGTGATGGCCTGAGTGATTTCTTCCTGGGCCAGCAGGGCGACGTTTTCCATCGCTTCGGCATGTTTGAGCAGCGCCTGCCCGGCCGGGGTCAGTTGGTAGCCTTGGGCATGCTGCACAAACAGCGCCGTGCCCAGGTGCTGTTCGATGTGCTCAATGTGCCGCGCCACGGTGCTGTGGGTGGTATTGAGGCGCTTGGCAGCCGTGAGCAGGCGCCCGCTGCGCTGTAGCTCCAGAAAATACCGCATGTCATTCCAGTCGAACATCGTCGTCCCTCGTGCCCGGTCATTTGCGCTGTGCAAAAACGCACAAGCCATGGGTGAAATCACGCGTTTTCAACTCGAAATTAATCAATAGGATGGAGAACGACAAGAACAAAAAATAAACAGGCGAGGTGCAACATGCCATCAGCCAATCAGATCTACGACTACATTGTGGTGGGCGCCGGGCCTGCGGGGTCGGTGTTGGCGAATCGGCTGTCTGCCGATCCCAAGCACAACGTGTTGCTGCTCGAAGCGGGTGGGCAAGACAACTACCCGTGGATCCATATCCCTGTGGGCTACCTCTATTGCATTGGTAACCCGCGCACCGACTGGTGTTTTAAAACCGAAGCCCAGCCCGGCTTGCAAGGCCGCAGCCTGAGTTACCCGCGCGGTAAGGTGCTGGGCGGCAGCTCTTCGATCAACGGCATGATCTACATGCGTGGCCAGGCCGGTGATTACGACCGCTGGGCAGCCATGGGTAATAAGGGCTGGGCCTGGCAAGACGTACTGCCGCTGTTCAAACGCAGTGAAAAACACTACGCCGGGAACTCCGCGCTGCACGGCGCCGAGGGCGAGTGGCGGGTTGAGCAGCAGCGTTATTCCTGGACGATTCTGGATGCCTTCCGCGACGCGGCTGCGCAAAACGGCATCGCCAGCGTCAATGACTTCAACGGCGGCGACAATCAGGGCTGTGGATACTTTCAAGTGAACCAGCGCGCCGGTGTGCGCTGGAATGCCTCAAAAGCGTTTATCCGCCCCGTGCTCAAGCGTCCCAACCTGACCGTCCTGACCGGCGTGCAGGTCGATAAAGTGCTGCTGGAAAACAACCGCGCCACGCAGGTGAAGGCCCGCTGGCAAGGCGCGGATCACACTTTTAGCGCACGCCGCGAAATCATCTTGAGCGCGGGCTCGATTGGCTCGCCGGGGATTTTGCAGCGCTCGGGCATCGGCCCGCGGCCATTGCTGGAGAGCCTGGGGATAACGGTGCAGCACGAGCTGCCGGGTGTCGGCGGCAACCTGCAAGACCACCTGCAACTGCGCCTGATTTTTAAACTGAGCAACGCCCGCACCCTCAACCAAGTGGCCAACAGCCTGTGGGGCAAAGTCGGCATGGGCCTGCGTTATGCCTACGACCGCAGTGGTCCGCTGGCCATGGCACCGAGTCAGTTGGGCGCCTTCGTTAAGTCCGATCCGGATCAGCCTTCGGCGAATTTGCAGTACCACGTCCAACCGCTGTCGCTGGAGCGCTTTGGAGAGCCGCTGCACACCTTCCCGGCGTTTACCGCGTCGGTGTGCAACCTGCGCCCTAAAAGCCGTGGCCGGGTCGATATCCGCTCGGCCAACCCGGACGACGCGCCCTTGATCGATCCCAACTACCTGAGCCATCCCGACGACCTGAAAGTCGCCGCCGATGCGATCCGCCTCACCCGGCGCATCGTCGCCAGCTCCGCCCTGCACACGTTCAGCCCCGAGGAGTACCTGCCCGGCGCCACCCTGCAAACCGAACAGGAACTGCACGAAGCAGCCGCCAAAATCGGCACGACGATCTTTCACCCGGTCGGCACCTGCCGCATGGGGCAAGACGCTGAAGCCGTGGTCGATGCCGAACTGCGGGTGCATGGCATCGCCGGCTTGCGGGTCGCAGACGCGTCCATCATGCCGACCATTGTCTCGGGTAATACCTGTTCGCCTACGCTGATGATTGGCGAAAAGGCCGCGCAATTGATTCTCGCAACCCCCTCTAACGCACTGGAGATAGACGCAGGTATCAGCCGTACTGCAGCAGTACCGGTCGCCTGACAGCGATCGTGGTTTCGGTCGCAGTCATCCGAAACCGACAGTGGACAACAACAATAATCACTGTGGCCCATAGGGCCGAGGACATTGAATATGTCGGACTCAATTGCACAATCGGCAGCAGCCCCCGCCAAGGGGACGACTGGCCGTGAAGAACGAAAGATCATCTTCGCGTCATCCCTCGGGACGGTGTTCGAGTGGTATGACTTTTTCTTGTATGGCGCGCTGGCGACCGTCCTGAGCAAGCAGTTCTTTTCAGGGGTTAACGACACCACCGCGTTTATTTTTGCCTTGATGGCCTTCGCCGCCGGCTTCTTGGTGAGACCGTTCGGGGCCTTGGTGTTTGGCCGCTTGGGCGACATGATCGGGCGAAAATACACCTTCCTCATGACCATCGTTCTGATGGGTCTGTCGACCTTTGCGGTCGGCCTGCTACCCACCTACACCAGTATTGGCATTGCTGCGCCGATCATGCTGGTGCTGTTGCGCATGCTCCAGGGCCTGGCGCTGGGCGGGGAATATGGCGGTGCGGCGACCTATGTGGCCGAACACGCCGCCCCCGGCAAGCGTGGTTTTAACACCAGTTGGATTCAGTCCACCGCCACCTTGGGCCTGTTGCTGTCGCTGCTGGTGGTGCTGAGCTGCCGCTACCTCACCGGCGATCAGTTTGAAGTGTGGGGCTGGCGCTTGCCGTTCCTGCTGTCCATCGTGCTGCTGGGTATCTCGACCTGGATCCGCATGAGCATGCATGAGTCGCCTGCCTTCGCAAAAATGAAGGCCGAAGGTAAAACCAGCAAGTCGCCGATCCGTGAATCGTTCGGCAAATGGGAAAACCTGAAAATCGTCCTCATCGCCCTGTTCGGCATCAACGCAGGCCAGGCGGTGACCTTCTATGCGGCGCAGTTCTACGTGCTGTTCTTCCTCACGCAAATGCTCAAGATGGACCCGGCCCAGGCCAACATGCTACTGATTATCAGCGTGGTCATCGGCGCGCCGTTCTTCATCTTCTTTGGTTGGCTGTCGGATAAAGTCGGTCGCAAGCCGATTTTGATGCTCGGTCTGTTGCTGGCCACGCTGCTGTACTTCCCGCTGTTCAAAGCCCTGAGCCATTACGCCAACCCGCAGATCGACACCGCCAGCCGCCAGTCACCGATTGTGGTCACGGCTGACCCGGCCACCTGTACCTTCCAGTTCGACCCTGTGGGTAAAGCGCGTTTTGACAGCCCCTGCGACAAGGTCAAAACCTTCCTGGTCAAACAAGGCCTGCCTTACGTCTCGCAGTCTGCCCCGACCGGGGCCGACGTACTGGTGACCGTGGGTGAGCAAAAGATCATCGGCTTTAACGAAGCTGCCCTGCGCGAAAGTGTGGCCGCTGCGGGCTACCCGGCCAAGGCCGACCCAAGCACCGTGAACCAGCCGATGGTGGTGTTGATCATGGTGGTGCTGACGCTCATCGCCACCATGACCTACGGCCCGCTCGCGGCAGTGATGGTTGAGCTGTTCCCGACGCGGATCCGCTACACCTCGATGTCCCTGCCCTACCACATCGGTAACGGCTGGTTTGGCGGGTTCCTGCCGACCGTGTCGTTTGCGCTGGTGGTGTACACCGGGGATATCTTCTACGGGCTGTGGTACCCGATCGTCATCACCGGCGTCAGCTTCGTGGTGGGGATGCTGTTCCTCAAAGAAACCCGGCATGTGAATATCGATAAGGTTTAACGAAATAACTGTAGGAGCGAGCTTGCCTCGCGATCTTTTAAAAAGATCAAAAGATCGCGAGGCAAGCT
>NZ_JBEOPQ010000014.1:0-93383 GCF_040310285.1 Pseudomonas sp. HY2-MNA-CIBAN-0224
AGCTTGTCTCGCGATCTTTTGACCTTTAAAAGATCGCGAGACAAGCTCGCGCCTACAGGGCTTATCCAACACGAATCATGATCTGAGCCATCACTGCCTGGCCATTGATGGTGCACCGCCCGTCCTTATGATGGCTCGCATGCCTTTCGCTGCGAGCCTGACCCATGACCCACGCCAAAACCCTCTATGACAAGCACATCGATGCGCACACCGTGTGCGCGCTCGATGACCAAGGGCATGTTTTGCTCTACATCGATCGTCAGGTCATTAACGAGTACACCAGCCCGCAAGCCTTCAGTGGTTTGCGCGAAGCCGGGCGTGATGTGTGGCGCCCGCAAACTGCACTGGCGGTGGTTGACCATGTGAACCCGACCGCGCCGCTGCGCGTTGCAGCCATGGCCGATGCCGGCGGGGCGTTACAGGTGTCGTACCTGCAACAGAACTGCGAAAAGTTCGCCATCGAGCTGTTTGATGTGCTCGACAAGCGCCAGGGCATCGAACACGTCATCGCCCCGGAACAAGGGTTTATCTTGCCCGGCATGGTGATCGCCGCCGGTGACAGCCACACCACTACCTACGGCGCACTGGGTGCGTTTGGATTCGGCATCGGCACCTCGGAAATCGAGCACCTGCTGGCCACCCAGACCCTGGTGTATAAACGCCTGAAAAGCATGCGTGTCACAGTCGACGGTGAGCTGGGCACAGGGCTGACCTCCAAAGACGTGATCATGGCTCTGATCGGCAAGATCGGTGCCTCCGGCGCCAGCGGCTACGCCATCGAGTTTGCCGGTTCAACCATTGAAGCGCTGAGCGTCGAAGCGCGCATGACCATCTGCAACATGGCCGTCGAAGCCGGTGCTCGCGGCGCCTTTATGGCCCCCGATGACAAAGTGTTCGCCTACCTGCAACTCAAGCCGCGCGCCCCGCAAGGCGAACAATGGGAACGCGCCGTGGCCTGCTGGCGCTTGCTGTACAGCGACCCCGGCGCACGCTTCGATCAAGAAGTGCACCTGGACGCCAGCGAGTTGCAACCCATGGTCACCTGGGGCACCAGCCCCGACCAGGCCGCGACCATTGGCAGCACCGTACCTGACCCGCAGGGTGTCAGCGATTTGATTTTGCGCCAGGACATGCGTCGCGCCTTGAGCTACATGGGCCTGGAGCCCGGCATGGCGCTGAACGAGGTGGTCATCAGCCACGCCTTTATCGGCTCCTGCACCAACGCCCGTATAGAAGATTTACGCGACGCGGCCCATGTTGTGCGCGGCCACAAAGTTGCAGCCCATGTACGCGCCATGATAGTTCCAGGCTCCACCCAGGTACGCGATCAGGCTGAAGCAGAAGGCTTGGCGGCGATCTTTATCGAGGCTGGATTTGAGTGGCGCCAGTCCGGCTGCTCGATGTGCCTGGCCATGAACGATGACGTGCTCGCCCCCGGCGACCGCTGCGCCTCCAGCACCAACCGCAACTTCGAAGGCCGCCAGGGCGCCGGGGCACGCACCCACCTGATGAGCCCGGCCATGGTCGCGGCCGCCGCCATTACCGGCCACCTCACTGACGTTCGCCAACTTGCCGGGAGACTCTGAGCATGCAACCTTTCACCACCGTCAGCGGCAAGGCCGCGCCCCTGCTCGCCGCTAATATCGACACCGACGTGATCATGCCCAAACAGTTTCTTAAAGGTATTGATCGCAACGGGCTGGACCGCGGTGTGTTTTTCGATCTGCGCTTTCTGCCCTCGGGCGCGCCAAACCCTGAGTTCATCCTCAATCAGCCCGCGTGGCAAGACGCGCGTTTTCTGGTCACCGGGCCGAACTTCGGCTGTGGTTCCAGCCGCGAGCATGCGGTCTGGGGCTTGAAACAGCTAGGTATCCGCGCACTGATTGGCAGCAGCTTCGCCGGGATTTTCTATGACAACTGCCAGCGCAACGGCGTACTGGTGATCACCCTCGAAGACGTATTGGTGCAGGCGCTGGGCCGACTCATCAGCCAGCCCGAAACGGCTGAAATCACGATTGACCTGATCACGCAAAGTATCCGCCTGGCGGAGGGGTCAGTGATTGAATTCAAGATCGACGACCTACGTAAAACTACGCTGTTACAGGGGCTGGATGCGATAGGCAGCACCTTGCAGCGCAGCGCGCAGATTCGTGAATTTGAGCAGCGGCATTTGCAGGCTAATCCCTGGTTGCGCTGAAAAGCGCCCTCACCCCAGCCCCCTGTAGGAGTTGCCGCCCCGTCTTCGACGCCGCGCTGTCGCGCATCAAACAGGACACTGTAGTCGCTGACGAGGTACGAAGGCTGCGATCGGCTGCGTGCAGCCGTAAAACCATCCACTTCGGGATTCTTGGGTACATATCCATTGCTGCGGCAACGGCCACTTAGGGTTCCGCCCTTACGGCGCGTCACTTTGAAAGCGCAAAGTAACCAAACGCTTTTTGCCCCAACCCCTCGGTGCCTCGCTGAGGCTCGGCATGCCCTCACCACA
Organism: Pseudomonas sp. HY2-MNA-CIBAN-0224; assembly: GCF_040310285.1. Classification (NCBI taxonomy): domain Bacteria; kingdom Pseudomonadati; phylum Pseudomonadota; class Gammaproteobacteria; order Pseudomonadales; family Pseudomonadaceae; genus Pseudomonas; species Pseudomonas sp. HY2-MNA-CIBAN-0224. The sequence continues at coordinate 2,489 of NZ_JBEOPQ010000014.1, forward strand.
GGCCTTGCTCCGTGGGTCCGCCGCGATCGGCCATCCCTGGCCGTGTCGCGGCTAACCCGGCGTCCTGCCGGGTTAGCCACTGCGCAAAACCTGCGTTCGGCCAGCGTGGTTTAACGGGGCCTCTCAGATCAAAAGCCAGATCAAGATCAAAAGATCGCGAGCAAGCTCGCTCCTACAAGGCCTTTAGAATCAATCACTTATTTTATGTTTGATAAGAGCGAGCTTGTCTCGCGATCTGTTGATCTTTAAAAGATCGCGAGACGAGCTCGATCCTACAAGGTGGAGAGTTGTCGCAGGTGCGCCTGCAAAAACTCCACACACACCCGCAACTTGCCGGAATTGGCCAACCGCGTCGGGTACACCGCCCATACGTCGGCGCTTTGCCGGTAGTCAGCCAGCACTTGCACCAGCCGCCCTTGGTCCAGCAGCGGTTTTACATCCCACATCGAGCGCAGCAACACACCGCGCCCGTCCAGCGCCCACTGCAATACGATTTCGCCGCTGTTGGAAGACAGCGGCCCGCTGACCCTCACGCTGGCTTCACCTTCCGGGCCTTGCAGTTGCCAGATACCAAATGCGTTGTCGCGTTCTTTAAGCACCAGGCAATCGTGCTGCTGCAAATCTTGCAGCGACTCAGGCACGCCCCGGCGCTTGAGGTAATCGGGCGAGGCGCACAGTACGCGGTTGTTGGTCACCAGACGACGGCCGATGTGTTGACCGGCAATGTCATCGCCCACATGGATTTCCAGGTCGAACCCTTCATGCACAATGTCCACCACACGATCAAACACATCGAGGCGGATTTCCAGTTCCGGGTATTGCTCGGCCAGTAACGAAATGGCCGGCGCGACATGGTTGCGGCCAAAGCCAAAGCTGCTGCACAGGTGCAAACGGCCACGGGGCGCGGTATGCGCTTCGGACAGTTCGTCCTGCAACTGCTGAACATCATCGAGGATGCGCACCGCCCAGCGCTGCACCCGCTCACCGTCGTCGGTCAGGGCGACACGTCGACTGGTGCGGTGCAGCAAGCGGCTGCCAAGGGTGGTTTCAAGGATCTGGATACGTTTGCTGACATAGGCCGGGGACAATCCCAGCTCTTCTGCCGCCGCGGCAAAGCCGCCCTTGCGCACAACCGTAAGGAACACCCGCAGGTCTTCAGGCAACGGCGCAGTGTCTTTTTTGGGCGGCATGGTCATGAACGCGTGGCGACAAGAATGCAGAGAATAGCTCAGCGCAAAAAAGGCAGCACGTGCTCAAGCAGCAATTGCGGGACTTCCTCGCCAATGTAGTGCCCGCACGGTAACGCCTGGCCACGCACATCGGTTGCGACTTTCTGCCATTCGGCCAGCGGGTCGAAACAGCGCCCGACCGTGCCTTGCGCGCCCCACAGCACCAGCACCGGCAGGTTCAGTTGCCGACCGGCATCGATGTCTTCGCGGTCATGCTCAAGGTCGATGCTGGCGCTGGCGCGGTAGTCCTCGCAGATCCCCCGCGCCGTACCTGGCAATTGAATGCAGCGCACGTATTCGGCCAGCGCAGGCGCCGTAAACGGCTGCAAACCGGCGCTGCGACTGCCCATCACGCTCAACAGGTATTGCTCGGGGTCGGCTTCGATCAGGCGTTCCGGCAGCGGCGCCGGGCGAATCAAAAAGAACCAGTGCCAGTAAGCCCGGGCAAAGGCTTCGTCGGTCTGCGCGTACATCGCCAGCGTCGGCGCGATGTCGAGCATCACCAAACGGTTGACGGTCTGCGGGTGGTCCAGCGCCAGACGATGAGCCACGCGCGCACCGCGATCATGGGCCAGCACCGAAAACTGCTCAAACCCCAGGCTGCGCATCAGCTCCAGCGAATCGCGGGCCATTTCACGTTTGCTGTAGTTGCTGTGATCGGCCACCGCTTCGGGCTTTTCGCTGTCACCGTAACCGCGCAAGTCGGCCGCGACCACCGTGAAGTGCTCCGCCAACTGCTCAGCGACCTTGTGCCAGATGACGTGCGTTTGCGGGTGGCCATGGATCAACAACAATCCGGGCCCGTTGCCGCCAATACGGTAGGCAATGTGAACGCCATTGACCTGGCGCTGAGCTGTTTGAAATCCCGCGAACATGAGGCTGCTCCTTCTAATGGTCAGCCCATGCTAGGGCCCTCAGATTCTGCTGCAAGGGCCAAACCGTGGCGGCTCGATTCATGAAGTGTGAAACATCGCACCCCCACCCTCACTAAGCGGGCAAGAACACACAGGCGGTCAAGCCGCCCCCGTCACGATTGCTCAACGTCAGACTGCCCTTGTGGCTGATGGCAATGCGCTTGGCGATACTCAGGCCCAAACCAAAACCGCCGGACTGATCGTTGCGCGAGTGATCGGCGCGCACGAACGGGTCGGTGATCGACTGCAACACCGCTGGCGCAATGCCCGGCCCGCGATCGTTGATGCGCAACGTTACGCCGCTAGACGAGCGCTCGACCTCAAGGGTGATGTCGCAGGCATAGGCTTGTGCGTTTACCAGCAAGTTCTGCAAGCAACGGTGCAACAGCACGCCGTTGGCGTAGATCATCCCGCCCCGGCCGCTGACCGGCAACGGCTCGGCGGCGGTCGACAACTCTGCGCACAGGTTGCGCAACACGCTGTCGACATCAATAAACTGGCACGTGTGCTGGTTGGCGCTCTGCAAATAGACGAGTACCTGGGTAATCATTTTGTCCATTTGGTAGATGTTCTGCTTCAAGCGCTCACGCTGATCGAGATCGCTCAACCGCTCGATGCGCAAGCGCATGCGGGTCAATGGCGTGCGCAGGTCGTGGGACACCGCCGCAAGAAAAAAACTCTGGTCATTGACCATCGCGACAATCTGTTTCTGCATGGCGTTGAAGGTCTGGGCGGCCTGGCGAACCTCCAGCGGCCCTTCAACCGCCAATGGCTTCTGATCCAGGTTATCGCCCAGCGCATTGGCGGCATCACTCAGCCGTTTAAGCGGGCGCAGGCACAGCCGCACCGCCAGCCAGCACATCCCGATCACGCCGATAATGCGCACCACATAGACCCGCAGAATGTAGTCGGCAATCAAGGCCCACGCCGACTCACCGCTCCAGCCCTGCAACTCGTGCCCCTCGATGCTCAACCAATGACCGTCGGCCAGCGGCACCGCGAAGTCGATGTGCGCCGTGGCCGTTTGCAGGCCAAACAGGCTGCGCCAGACCAGCGGTTGGCCCTGCGCATCGGTGAGGTCGACCTCGATCATTTCAACCGTGGGCTCATGCCCCAATTCATATGCCAGCGCCTGTTTCAATAGCAGCGCTGTGCGTCGGGCAGCACGGTCGTTTTCAGGTTGGCTATCGGGTTTCGCGGCCAGACACCTGACCGTGTAATTGGCCGGTGCTTTCTGCGGCTGACCCGGCAAACAACCGGGCTGGTCAATCAGTGGTGCGGTGCGGCTGGCCATTAGCCGGACCGGGGCTTCGAGCACCTGTGCATAACGCACGTCGAACCAGATGCTGCTCGACAACAATTGAATGGCCAGCGTGCCGCTGACCAGAATCAGCGTGAGCTGGCCAAACAGGGTTTTCGGCCACAGGCGCATCACCCCCTTCATCAGCAGGTCGCGCACCGGGCTAAACCGCCGCTTCAGGGCTGGATACGCTCAACAGATAGCCTTCATTGCGCACGGTCACGATCTGCACGGGCCCGTCCTTGAAATGCTGGCGCAGGCGGCTGATGCACATGTCGATCGAGCGGTCGTCGGGCGCGTATTCACGGCCCATTGCACTCAGCGTTAATTGATCACGGGACAGCACCTGCTCACGGGTTTGGAGCAAATCACGCAACACCCTGAAATCGGAGCGCGGCAAGGTCAGGGTCTGACCATCCGGGGTGTGCAGCAGGCGCTTTACATCATCGAGACGATAACCGGCGAACTCGCGGTGGGTCGTGACCGGGCGATCCACAACGGGCTCGGCCCGAGTTTGTCGGCGCATCACCGCCTTGATTCTGGCCACCAGCTCACGGGGCTCGAAAGGCTTGGTCAGGTAATCATCGGCGCCCACCTCCAGGCCAATGATGCGATCCAGCGCTGAGCCTTTGGCCGACAGCATGATGACGCTCAGGCCGGGGCGCGACTGCAACTGGCGGCACAGGCTGAGGCCGTCTTCGCCCGGCAGCATGACGTCCAGCACCACCAGGTCGACCGCCTGGCGCTCAAGGTGCGCCCACATCTGCACGCCATCGGCAGCGGCCAGCACCTGATCGCCGTTCTCACTCAGGTAGTCGCAGAGCAACTCGCGGATTTCATCGTCGTCATCGACCACCAACAGCGTCTTGGCGGCCGCGAGGGGTTTGGGGGTGGGCAAAACGTACTGCTCATTACATTCCATTACATACCCACACATATCCGTAATAGTGCCTGACGGCGCGATACCTAAAATGCTACCAAACATTATCTGCAAATACGAAGTATTACCAATGACAACGCAGGGCATGATGACGGATCTCTCAGCACGACCTTTGATATTAAGCACCCCTTCTCGCCTTTCAGCTCCCCGCAGCCCTGTCGCAATCATGGTCGCCATGGGCCTCAGTGCAATGCTCGGCATGACCAGCCAACAGGCTGGCGCCGCGCCGCTGGAACTCGACACCCTGAATGTCCAGGGCACCCAGCCCTCGGCCGATGAAAGCAGCGGCCAACTGGGTTACACCGTCAAGAGCACCACCAGTTCGACGGGTATGAAACTCACCCCGCGCCAGACGCCACAGTCGGTCACCACCATCACTCAGGAACAAATGGCCGACCGCCAGATCACCAATATCGAGCAAGCGCTGGACAGCGCACCCGGCATCACCATGAGCAAATCGGAAGTGGGCGGGCGCACCGAGTACCGGGCACGCGGCTATCCGATCACAAACTGGAAAACCGACGGCCTGCAGTTCCCGGGCGGCTCGGACTTCAGCGGCGCCGGTAACTCGCTGAACATGGACATGTACGAACGTATCGACATCGTTCGCGGTGCCAATGGCCTGTTGGGCGGCACCGGCGACCCGTCGGCCACCGTCAACCTGATGCGCAAACGTCCGGGCTTCGAGTTCGGCGGCCGTGCTTACGCCACCTATGGCAGCTGGGATAAACGGCGCCTGGGCGCTGACCTCAACGTGCCCTTGTCAGAAGATGGCCGCTTGCGCTCGCGCCTGGTCATGACCCAAGAAGACTCCAACTCTTTCCGTGACCATCAGTCCGACCGTTCGCGGGCCGCGCTGGCCAACTTTGAATTTGACCTGACCGACGCCACAACCCTGGGCGCCGGCTATCAATACGAGTACTACAAGAACGTCGGCGGCGGCTGGGGCGCGAACATCCCGATCTGGTACGGCGATGGCAGTAAAACCCACCTGCCGCGCAGCACCAACGTGGTGCCGAGCTGGAGTTTTGGCGAATACACCACCCGTACGGCGTTCGGCTCGCTGGAGCATCGTTTTGACAACGACTGGACGCTTAACGTCAAAGCCTCGCAAAGCACCACTGAAGCGTTGAATCACCGTGGGCTGGCCAAGGTCAACTCCAAAGGCGGCGGCGCATTCGGCGGCTATTGGAATCAGGATGGCACCGGCGCCGTGCTCAATGGCTTGCACAGCTCTACCGACACCACCCAGCAATCGGCACAAGTCGACGTGACCGGCCCGTTCAGCTTGTTCGGCCGTACCCATCAGGCCATGTTCGGCTATAACGACAGCCGCACCGTCGCCTGGTCGCCTCAGTACCGTTGCAACATGGTCAGCGATGACCGCACCAGCGCCAGCGCGCTGGGGTGCCAGTTCCGCGCCAACAACGGCTTCCCGATTACCGACTGGCACAACGGGGTGGACAGCGACTACCGGATCAACGCCTACAAGACCGGCCTGCACACCAAAACCACCACCCGCCTGCAAGGTATGTATGCAGCCACCCGCCTGAGCATTACCGACCCCTTGTCGGTGATCCTCGGCGCGCGCATCAGCGACTACAGCAGCACCACGTTGTCGACTAACGGTGCGCGCAGCAATCAACAACAAAACGGCATCGTCACGCCTTACCTGGGCGCGGTGTATGACCTCAACGACACCTACTCGCTGTACGCCAGCTACACCGACATCTTCAGCCCGCAAAGCGAAGAAAACGCCAACGGCAACAAGATCGAGCCGATTCGCGGTCAGAGCTACGAAACCGGAATTAAAGGTGAGTGGTTCGACGGCCAGGTCAATGCGCAAGCGGCCTACTTCCTGACCCGTCAGGAAAACAAGGCGGTGACCGATGGCGCTAATACCACGCCCACCGGTAACCAGGCCTACACCACGGGCACCGGCGTAGAAACCGAAGGTATCGACCTCGAAGTCTCCGGCGCCTTGACGCCAAACTGGAATGTCTACGGTGGCTATACTTACCTGCACTTCCGCCGTCTCAACGCCGACGGCCAAAGTGACCCGTCGCACTTGTTCAAGGCCTCGACCACCTACCGCTTGTCGGGTGCACTTGATCGCCTGACCTTAGGCACCGGCGTCACCGCGCAAACCAGCATTCGCGCCACGTCTACCCCGGCGGGCATTCCCACCAACGGTGTGAGCCGCGGCCCCACCGACGTGACCTGGGCGGGTTATGCCATCTGGAGCGCAATGGCTAAATACGACCTCACCGATGACACGGCCGTGACCCTGAATGCCAACAACCTCTTCGACAAAACCTACTACACCCGATACGGCTTCTATGCAGGCGCCATTTATGGTGATCCGCGCAGCCTGTCGTTGACCCTGAGTACTGCATTTTGAGGCCCGGCCCGATCCTTCCCCCCAGGTAAGCCACGCTTCAATGTGCAACTACCGAAGCCCGCCCTATGGCGGGCTTCGTCTATTGGACAACGGGCAAAAAAGCCACGGTGGGAACATCACACCGTCATCAAGGTCGGTTACTTAAATAGCTCACTTTGGCGACCCGACGAAGGCTTATAAAAATGCGACATTTTTAGTTGATCTAAGCGCAGTCACGCCCTAAAGTTCGCGCCGAACATCCATGCTGGAAACGATCCATCCGGCTCAAGTACTGACGACGAGAGAGCAAGCTTTCGGCGGACATGCCTTGGGAAGTAGGCGAACCAAAGTGGGGATACGGAGGATGTTCATTTGCACCCATTGATTTATGACGTTTGCCACTAGGAGTCCCTACGTATGTCGATTCAGGTCGAAGAATATTTCGCGCGCGAAACCTTCCAAAAAATGAAGGCGTTCGCTGACACCCAAGAAACCCCGTTCGTGGTGATCGACACCGCCATGATCAGCCAGGCTTACGACGACCTGCGTGCAGGTTTCGAATTCGCCAAGGTGTACTACGCGGTCAAGGCCAACCCGGCCGTTGAAATCATCAACCTGTTGCGCGACAAAGGCTCGAGCTTCGACATCGCTTCGATTTACGAGCTGGACAAAGTGATGGCCCAGGGCGTGACCCCGGATCGCATCAGCTACGGCAACACCATCAAAAAATCCAAAGACATTCGCTACTTCTACGAAAAAGGCGTGCGCCTGTTTTCGACCGACTCCGAAGCCGACCTGCGCAACATTGCCAAGGCCGCACCGGGCTCCAAAGTCTACGTGCGCATCCTCACTGAAGGCTCGACCACGGCTGACTGGCCGCTGTCGCGCAAGTTCGGCTGCCAGACCGACATGGCCATGGACCTGCTGATCCTGGCCCGCGACCTGGGCCTGGTGCCTTACGGTATTTCGTTCCACGTGGGTTCGCAGCAGCGCGACATCAGCGTGTGGGACGCGGCCATCGCCAAAGTCAAAGTGATCTTCGAGCGCCTCAAAGAAGAAGACGGCATCGTGCTCAAGCTGATCAACATGGGTGGCGGCTTCCCGGCCAACTACATCACCCGTACCAACAGCCTGGAAACCTACGCCGAAGAAATCATTCGCTTCCTGAAAGAAGACTTCGGTGACGACCTGCCAGAAATCATTCTGGAGCCGGGCCGTTCGTTGATCGCCAATGCCGGGATTCTGGTCAGTGAAGTGGTCCTGGTCGCCCGCAAGTCGCGCACCGCTGTTGAGCGTTGGGTGTACACCGATGTCGGCAAATTCTCTGGTTTGATCGAAACCATGGACGAAGCCATCAAGTTCCCGATCTGGACTGAAAAGAAAGGCGAAATGGAAGAAGTGGTCATCGCCGGTCCTACCTGCGACAGCGCCGACATCATGTACGAAAACTACAAATACGGCCTGCCACTCAACCTGGCCATCGGTGATCGCCTGTACTGGTTGTCGACCGGCGCCTACACCACCAGCTACAGCGCTGTTGAGTTCAATGGCTTCCCGCCACTGAAGTCGTTCTACCTGTAAGCCTTACAGAAAAACCTCCCTGGATTGGCCTCCGGGGAGGTTTTTTTATGGCCTGACGGCGCCGCCGATGGGTGTCACACCGCCTGCTGCAAGGTGTTGATTCGCGCTTGATACACCTCACCCATCGCCCGAATGGCCGGCTCTTTGGCCTCAAGCAACGCCACGCGGCTGACCCGCAAAAACTTCAGGTTGCCGATGGCCTGGGCACGCTCCAGCCAGACCAGAGCACCCTCTACATCACCGCGCTCGGCCAGCACGGCGGCGTGGCTGAATTGCCCGCGAAAATCACCGGCATGGGCGGAGCGTTCATACCATTGGCGCGCGCCCTGCGGGTCTGCCGGGCAATAACGACCGTCTTCAAGGTAGCGCCCCAGCAAGTTCATCGACTTGGCGTGACCCAAATGCGCGGCTTCGCGGTACAGCGCAAACGCTGCGTATTGGTCTTGCACCACACCGCGCCCGGTCGCCAGCAAGTTAGCGTAGTTGTACAGCCCCCAATCGAGCCCGCCCTGAGCTGCCAGGCGGTAATGGCTGGCGGCCGCGCGCTCATCCAGCTCGCATCCCCAGCCATGTTCAAGGCAGCGCCCGAGCATGTTGCGCGCCATCAAGTGCCCGCCGTTGGCGGCAATGGCGAACCAGCGAAAGGCCAGCGGCACATCGCGCTCAATACCCTGCCCTTCCAGCAGGATCTGGCCGAGCAGCGCTTGTCCTTCAAGAATGCCTTGCTTGGCAGCCATCAAAATGGCTTGTGCGGCACGGGCCGGGTTCTCGGCGAGCATGCTTTGTAGTTGCTCGCCGCTGAGCAGTTCTTCGCGGCGTAATTGAAAGCTCATGGCTTACACCTCAACCCAGCGGCGCAACAGGTTGTGGTAGGTGCCGGTGAGTTGAATCAGTGACGGGTGATCGGGCACATCGCGTGTCAATTGCTGAATGGCGTTGTCCATCTCGAACAGCAAGGTGCGCTGGCTGTCTTCACGGACCAGGCTTTGGGTCCAGAAAAACGAGGCAAAACGGGCGCCACGGGTCACCGCGTTGACCTTGTGCAAACTGGTACCGGGGTACAACACCATATCCCCCGCCGGGAACTTGACCTGCTGCACACCGTAGGTGTCCTGGATCACCAACTCACCGCCGTCGTAGTCCTGCGGGTCACTGAAAAACAGGGTGGCCGACAAGTCCGTGCGCACCCGCTCCGGGCTGCCCTTGGGCTGGCGCACCGCGTTGTCGATATGAAAGTCGAAACTTCCGCCCCCGGTGTAGCAGTTGATCAGCGGCGGGAACACTTTGTGCGGCAAGGCCGCCGACATGAACAACGGGTTTTGCCACAAGCGCTCAATCATCGCCGCGCCGATTTCCTTGGCCAGCGGGTGACCTTCGGGCAATTGCAAGTTGTGCTTGGCTTTGGCGGACTGATACCCGGCAGTGATTTTGCCGTCGGCCCACTCTGTGGCCATCAACGCCTCTCGAATGCGCTGGACTTCTTCACGGGAGAACAAGCCGGGAATGTGCAGCAGCATGGCGCGATACCTGAACAAGAGAAGGGTGCCAATGGTATTGATTCTTATTGATCGTGTAAAACTTTGTTAAAAAAACGGGGGACGAACAGCCTTGCAAAACCCGTAACGGCAAATTGTAAAGAATGTAAATTTAGCGCGAATAGTAATCCCTCTCAATTGTTAGGAGGAATTGTTTGCACTATATTCCGCCCTCAAATTCCGGGGGGAGGATCTTCAGATGTCGCGCCAACGTATAAAAATACCTGCCAATTCACCGCGTTTACTGGCTTCGGCCATCGGTGTAGCGCTCACGGCAACCTCTGTCAACCAGATGGCCCAGGCCGCTGAAAGCACCGAAAAGCCAGCGCAAGGCAACAGTATTTCTTTGGGTGCAACCACCGTGACCGGTGAGCAAACTCAGCAGTCGTACCAGACAGAAAAAGCCAGCTCCCAGAAGTACACCGCGCCGCTGGTCGACACGCCGCGCTCGGTCACCGTCATCCCGCAGCAAGTGCTGCAAGACACCGCCGCCACCTCGCTGCAAGACGCCCTGCGCACCGTACCGGGTGTGACATTTGGCGCCGGCGAAGGCGGCAACCCACAAGGCGACCGTCCTTTTATTCGTGGCTTTGACGCCCAGGGCGATACCTACCTGGATGGCGTGCGCGACGCAGGCGGGCAAACCCGCGAAATTTTCGACATCGAATCCATCGAAGTCAGCAAAGGCCCGAACTCGTCGTTCGGTGGCCGTGGCTCGGCGGGCGGTAGCTTGAACCTGGTGAGCAAGACCCCAAAACTGGGCGACTTCCTCAACGGTGGCTTCACCTACGGCTCGGACCAGACCCGCCGCTACACCGTCGACATCAACCGTCAGTTCCTCGACACCGCCGCGTTCCGTCTGAACCTGATGAGCCACGAGCAAAACGTCGCGGGCCGTGATTCGGTCAACTACGACCGCTGGGGCATCGCTCCCTCGCTGACCTTCGGCCTGGGCACCGACACCCGTCTGAACCTCAGCTACTACCACCTCAAAAGCGACGACCTGCCAGATTCGGGCATTCCTTACGGCTACGGCAGCGCGTCTAAAACCGCCGCGCACGTACACGACAAACCGGACGACGGCGGCAACAGCAATAACTTCTACGGCCTCAAAGACCGCGATTTCCGCAAGACCCGTGTCGACATCAGCACCATCACGTTCGAACACGACTTCAACGATTCGATGACCGTGAAGAACACCTTCCGTCACGGCAACACCGGCCAGGACTACATCCTGACCCAGCCAGACGACAGCCAGCACAACGTGAACCAGTACGGCACCGTTTGGCGCCGCGCCAACACCCGTGTGTCGACGACCCAGACCACCACCAATCAGACTGACCTGTACGGTAACTTCAACCTGGCGGGCTTCAAGAACACCTACTCCACCGGTGTTGAGTTCACTCGCGAAGAAACCCGCGCCAGCGGCTACACCGTAACGCCGAACAGCAACCCTAAACCGGACGGCTGTACACCTGGTATGGTCGGTAACAGCGGCGGCCAGTGCACCTCGCTGTCCAACCCGAACCCGAGTGACGAGTGGACCGGCACCGAAGCGCGCAACTACTACGGCACCAACACCGTGGGCGTGACCAAAGCGGCCTACGTGTTTGACACCCTCGAACTCGACCCGCAATGGCTGCTCAACGCCGGCCTGCGTTACGACCAGTTTGATACCACCGCGAACACCAACGCCGCGACGGGCCGTACCAAAGCCAAAAACGACAGCAACTTCTTCAACTGGCAGACCGGTCTGGTCTGGAAACCACTGGATAACGGCAGCGTTTACCTGTCCTACGCCACATCGGCCACACCGCCAGGCGGCATCGTCGGTGAAGGCGTCGAAGGTAATGGCCTGATTGCTCCGGGCAGCATCATCACCAGCGACCTCAAGCCTGAAGAAACCGTTAACTACGAACTGGGCACCAAGTGGGATGTGTTCCAGGACCGTCTGTCCCTGACCGCTGCGGTGTTCCGTACCGAGAAGAAAAACACCCGTGTCCTGACCGACTCGTACACCTATGAAAACGCCGGTAAATCCCGTGTTGACGGTATCGAACTGTCGGCCAGCGGCAAAATCACAGACAAGTGGCAAGTGTTTGCAGGCTACAGCTACCTGAAAAGCGAGCTGGTTGATCCGGGCATGAAAGCCAACCGTAACGGCAGCGTGAACACGGCTGCAGTGTCGGACAAAGGCAACGAAATGCCGAACACGCCGAAAAACAGCTTCAGCCTGTGGACCACTTATGAAGTCATGCCGAAGCTGACCATTGGCGGCGGTGCGTTCTATGTCGACGCGGTCTATGGCGACACGGCGAACACCGTTTATGTGCCGTCCTACACTCGCTACGATGCGATGGCCAGCTACAAGCTGACCAAAAACATCGACCTGCAACTGAACGTGCAAAACCTGACGGACAAAACGTACTACGACAAAGCGTATGCGGCACACTTCGCCAATCAGGCGGCAGGCCGTACAGCCTTGTTGACTACCAGCTTCCACTTCTAAGCGCGCAAGCCACTGTGGGCCAGCCCACAGCGACAACCAGTGCCCCGACCCAACCATGGCCGGGGCATTTGCGTGTAAACAACTGTGTCACGGCATAATGCGCGGTGACGCAACACATTGAGCGAGCAAGGCGGCCGTCGTGTTTAAGAAAACCCTGTTCCAGCTGCACTGGTTTTTTGGAATAACCGCAGGGCTGGTCCTGGCTCTGATGGGCATCACAGGCGCGACCGTGTCGTTTCAGGACGAGATACTGGACTGGCTCAATCCGACCGTGCTCAAGGTCCAGAAGCTCGACAGCGGCGTGCTGCCGCCTGCCGAATTGGTGCGTAAAGTCGAGGCCACCGAAGGCAAACAAGTGGCCATGATTTGGGGCGGCATTGACACCGAGAGCGCCTCGCGCATTTTTTTCACCCCGCCGCCGGGCGAACGCCGTGGCCAATTGCGCTATGTCGACCCGTACACCGGCGACTACCAGGGCGACGTCTCTGGCCTGGGCTTTTTCAACCTGATGCTGCAACTGCACCGTTTTCTGGCCATCGGTGATACCGGCCGCCAGATCACCGGGGCCTGCACCTTGATGCTGCTGTTTTTCTGCCTGTCGGGCTTGTACCTGCGCTGGCCGCGCAAGGCATTGAACTGGCGCGCCTGGCTGACCCTGGACTGGGCGAAAAAAGGCCGCAGCTTCAACTGGGACCTGCACGCGGTGGCCGGCACCTGGTGCTTGATCTTTTACCTGTTGGTCGCCCTGACCGGCTTGTCCTGGTCCTACGAGTGGTACAACAAAGGCCTGCAAAAGCTCTTCTCCGACAGCCCCAACAGTGAACAACGCAAAGGCGGGCGCGGTGGGCCGCCGAGTGCCGGTGGCGCACCGCTGGTGGCGGACTATGACGCGATGTGGGCCAGTATCCAGAAAGCCGCCGGGCCTGACCTGAGCCAGTTCAACATCCGCATGCCCCCTGCTGGCGGCATGCCCGCGACGGTCTATTACCTCTTGAAAACCTCGCCCCATGAGCGAGCCCTCAACCAGATCACTCTCGACCCGGCTACCGGCGTGGTGAAGCGCGTCGATCGCTATGACGAAAAAAGCTACAAGGCGCAATTGCTGACCAGCATCTACGCCCTGCACACCGGCAGCTACTGGGGCATCACCGGGCGTGTGCTGGTCACCGTGGCGTCCCTGACCATGCCGCTGTTCTTTATTACCGGCTGGTTGCTGTACCTGGACCGTCGGCGCAAAAAACGCCAGGTTAAACAGGCGCGACAGGGCTTTAGCGACACCCAGAGCGATGCGTCGTCCTGGCTCATCGGCTTTGCCAGCCAGAGCGGGTTTGCCGAGCAACTGGCCTGGCAAACTGCCGGGCAATTGCAGGCGGCGGGCTTGCCGGTGCGCGTCCAGCCATTGGCCGCCGTCAGCGAAGAAGACTTACAGCAGGCCAGCAATGCCTTGTTTGTGGTCAGCACTTTTGGCGATGGCGAAGCCCCGGACAGCGCGCGCGGCTTTGAACGCAAAATCCTCGGCCAACCGCTGAGCCTCAGCGCCCTCAAGTACTCGGTGCTGGCCTTGGGTGATCGCCAGTATCCGCACTTTTGCGGCTTTGCCATCCGTATCCAGCAATGGCTGGCAGAGCGTGGCGCGCAGTCGTTGTTCAGTCCGGTGCAGGTCGACAGTGGCGACCCCGAAGCCCTGCACCACTGGCAAGTGCACCTCAGTCAACTGACAGGCGCTGTGCCCGGCGCCAACTGGCAAGCGCCGAGCTACACCAACTGGCCCCTTGAGCAGCGGCAACTGCTTAACCCTGACAGCAGCGGTTCCGGGGTTTACCTGCTGGGCCTCAGCGCGCCTGACGCCAGCTTCACCTGGCAGGCAGGAGATCTGGTTGAGGTGATGCCAAGGCAATCGACCTGGGCGGTTGAACACCTGCTCGATGGGTTGGGCTTGTCGGCAAACACACCGGTGCACCTGGATGGCCTGCAAGAAACCCTCGCTCAAGCGTTGGCCAGCCGCCAATTGCCAGAGAATCGCGGCCACTTGGTCGGCCTCCACGCTCAGGCGCTGGTCGACGCCCTGATCCCGTTGAACATGCGCGAATACTCGATTGCCTCCATTCCCCAGGACGGCGTGCTGCAACTGATCGTGCGCCAGGAGCGCCACCCCGATGGCAGCCTGGGCCTGGGTTCAGGTTGGCTGACTGAACATGCACCACTGGGCGCGGCGATCAGCCTGCGGCTGCGGCGCAACAGTGGCTTCCACCTGCCTGCCGAACCTTGCCCGTTGATCCTGCTGGGTAACGGCACCGGGCTTGCCGGGCTGCGCAGTTTGCTCAAGGCCCGAATCGCCCAAGGCCAGCAGCCAAACTGGTTGTTGTTTGGCGAACGCAATGCGGCGCACGACTTCTACTGCCGCGACGAACTGCAAGGTTGGTTGGCCAGTGGTGAGTTGGCCCGACTGGACCTGGCCTTCTCACGGGACCAGGCGCACAAGGTGTATGTGCAAGACCGGCTGCGCGAGGCTGCCGATGAACTGCGTCGCTGGCTGGCAGACGGTGCGGCGATTTACATCTGCGGCAGCCTGAACGGCATGGCAGCGGGCGTGGATCAAACGCTGATCGACCTGCTCGGGGCTGATGCGGTGCAACAGTTGATCGAACAAGGGCGTTATCGCCGGGATGTGTACTAATCGATAATCACCGCCCTGATGAAAGTCAGGGCGGTTTTTTACCCAAAATATTTTTATTTATTGCCTGATATTTTTGAAGAAAAACACTGCGGCCTGGAACAATCGTTAGTATTCCTACACGCTTGGGTACAACTGTAGCCAGGGTGCTGTTTATTATTGGCGTCAATCAAGATGCACGTATCAGAAGTTCCTCCTTCAACTCGGCCATTGGCATTGTTATCAACACCGATAAACAAACACAACGCCGAGCCGCCGCCAATCGGTAACATGTCACACCGCACCCCGCCCAGCAGCGCCGGTCCGCCATTGCACAGCGCGGCGCCATAAGCTGGGGCTACAATGCCAAGCAGAATAAATAAAGTGCTGGCTATATAGTTGATGACCGATCTTTTTATATTGCCTCTTCTCATAACTAGTCCCTTTGGCTAATGCAAGCCTGAAATATTTCTGTTTTATAAGACTAGATTAAGAATCAAAAAATATTGTGTTCACACTTAATAAAGGAACTTTCTTACAGCTAGCTCTGTAATATCCAAACTCAGTGGGCGGCAGTGAAGATTTAAACAACTACGCTGAACTTGGCACATCAACTTTTCACAGGGAAGTGAAACATGCTGCCACGCCTCACCCATGAGCAACGCCAGTTCGCCCGGCGCTTACGCGTCGAGCAAACCGACTGCGAGTTACGCCTTTGGCAAAAAATACGCGCCAGACAACTGCTGAATCTAAAATTCCGCGGCCAGCATTTTGATGCGCAGTCGCTGGCCTACGACCGGCGTAGAACGGCTTACCTGCAAGGTCTGGGGATCACCGTGTTGAGGTTTGATAACCGGCAGGTGCTTGAACAAATGAATGAGGTAATGGAAGAGGTGTATCGCGTGGCCGGGCGAATGTTAAAAGCGCCCTCACCCAAGCCCTCTCCCTCCGGGAGAGGGAGCTGACCGGGTTGTTTCTGGATTCAATGGCACTACTTTCAGACTGTAAATATGCTCAAGCAACCCCCAATCGGTTCCTTCTCCCTCCGGGAGAGGGCTAGGGTGAGGGGCTTTTGCTCTCACGATTATTCGGGATGTTTCGCACAGCTTTGCCAATTGCTGCGTTTGCCGTACGGCGCCTATAGTCATCGCTCGCCCAAAAGGCGACCGGGTTTGGCGATCTGGGATGCTCAAGAATAATGCGTAATTGCTATATACGGCTGAGCGTGTATTTTGCTCGCTGTGCTTTATGGCTGCTGTGCGTGGGAGATCTTCGGATCTGCCGGGTTTTCTTGGGCTATACCGGTTCGCCAACCCGCGTACAGCGGCCACCTGTTTTTGTTTGGCGACGAAAGCGGATGGTTAAACTCTATGCCCAAGAGATTTACCCATGACTAACTCAACATACATCCCGCTCACCGCCATCGATTGCACCATCCCCGCCTTACTGATCGACCGCAACGCCCCGCTTGACGTCTTGCACGCCAATGCCACCGCCCGCGTACTGGCGGTGACTCAACTGATGGAAACTTTCTCCAGTCGCGACGTGCAAGATGCCGACGCCATCGACCTCAAACAACTCGCCACCACCGCCATGATCCTGCTGCGCGATGGCTGCGATCTGCTCAACGTCCTGGGCTGGCGTTTACAACCGAAATAAGCGAGATGGCTGGCCCTCACCCCAAGCCACTCCCAGAGGGAAAGGGGGCTGACCGAGTCGTTTACGACATCAGCGCCAAGGCCAGCAGACCGCAGCCAATCAACAGCAACCCCCAATCGGCTCCCTCTCCCTCGGGAGAGGGCTGGGGTGAGGGGCTTGCTTCACGCCTTGGCCGTTTCCAGCGCCATGTCCACGGGCTCCGGGCGTTTGATCAGGGCGTAGACCACTGCGGTCACCAGGCTACCCGCCACAATCGCCAGCAAATACAGCAACGCGTGGTTGATGGCATTCGGGATCAACAGCACGAACAACCCGCCGTGAGGCGCCATCAGTTTGCAGCCGAAGTACATCGACAACGCCCCCGTCAGCGCACCGCCCACGACGCTCGCCGGGATCACCCGCAGCGGATCTTTGGCCGCAAACGGGATCGCGCCTTCCGAGATAAAACACAGCCCCAGCACCATCGCCGCCTTGCCCGCTTCGCGCTCGGTCTGGGCGAATTTGCGACGTGCAATCAGGGTCGCGATGCCCAACCCAATCGGTGGCACCATGCCCGCCGCCATGGTCGCAGCCATCGGTGCATAACTTTGTGAGGCCAGCAAACCGACCGAAAACGCATACGCCGCCTTGTTGATCGGCCCGCCCAGGTCAACACACATCATGCCGCCCAGCAACACGCCCAACAGGATCGCGTTAGTGGTGCCCATGCTGTCGAGGAAATGCGTCAAGCCTTCGAGCATGCCGGCCACCGGCTTGCCGACCACGTAGATCATCACCAGGCCGGTGAACAGGCTGGCAAACAGCGGGATGATCAAAATCGGCTTCAGCGCTTCAAGGCTTTGCGGCAACCGCGCATAACGGCTGATCGCCTTGGCGCAGTAGCCGGCAATAAAACCGGCAATGATCCCGCCAATAAAACCAGCCCCCAAGGTGCTCGCCAACAAGCCGCCAATCATCCCCGGCGCCAGGCCTGGACGGTCAGCAATCGAATAAGCGATGTAACCTGCCAGCAACGGCACCATCAATTTGAAGGCCGCATCGCCGCCGATTTGCATCAGCGCCGCAGCCAGGGTACCCGGTTCTTTATAAGCGGTAATGCCAAACACAAAGGACAACGCGATCAGCAAGCCGCCCGCCACCACCATCGGCAGCATGAACGACACGCCAGTCAGCAGGTGTTTGTAAACGCCGGTTTTCTCTTGCTTGGCCGGTGCCGCACCGCCGGTTGCCGCGCTCTCTTGCCGACCTTCGGCCAGGGCTTTTTTCAGCGTGGCTTCGGCCTGTTTAAGCGCAATGCCGGTGCCGCAGCGGTAGATTTTCTTGCCCGCAAAGCGCTCAGTCGGGACTTCAATATCAGCCGCCAACAGCACCACGTCCGCGTCGCTGATGGCCTGGGCACTCAACGGGTTGCGGGCGCCAACCGAGCCTTGGGTCTCGACCTGCAAGTCGTAGCCCAAGCGCTTGGCCGCCTGTTGCAAGGCTTCTGCCGCCATAAAGGTGTGCGCCACGCCCGTCGGGCAGGCGGTCACGGCAACAATTTTAGGCGCGTGGGCCTGCTCGGTAACCTCAGCCTCAACGCTGGGGGCGGTGTACACCTGGGCTTCGTTGACGCCACGCAGCAACACGGCTTCAACATCTTGCAGGGCCTGGGCCGGGCTGCTCTGGAATACCCGCTTGCCAATAAAACGCTGCATGTCCAACGGCGTGCTGCTGACCACCAGCACCCACTCCGCTTCGTCGATGGTCGCCTTGGACAACTGACGCTCAGGGTGCTTGGGGTCATGCACTTCTACGCTGGTGCTCCAGCCCTGACGCTGCGCGGCGGCATCGAGCAAGCGGGCACACAGCACGCTGGTCACCATGCCGTTGGGGCAGCCCGTCACAATGGCTAATTTCATGTGTATCCCTCTTATTCTTGTGCCAAGGCGCGGACGTTGACGCCGCTTTCGAGCGTCACTAAATGCAGCGCATCGCTGATTCCAAAACCGATCTGGGTGACCGCCATTGCCGCAATCGCGGTTGCGCTGCGCAGGGTCTGTTCCGGGCTGTGGCCGCTGATCAGGCCGTGCACCATACCCGCCAGCAGCGAATCACCCGCACCGACCGTACTTGCCACACGCACTTTGGGTGGCAGCGCCTGCAAGGGTTGAGTCCCGCGGCTGAACCAGTTCACGCCGTCAGCCCCGTGAGAAATCACCACATGGGAAATCCCCAAGGTCTGTAGCTCGGTGGCGGCCGCCACTTGCGACTCCACGCTGCTGACCGGGCGGCCCAGCGCTTCACTGAGTTCTTCGGCATTCGGTTTGACCAGCCACGGGCCTGCACGCAAGCCTTCTTTCAAGGCTTCACCGCTGGTGTCCAGAATCACTTTGCAGCCCAAGGCTTTGAGGCGCAGCACCAATTCGCGCAACCACTGCGCGCTGACGCCACGTGGCAAGCTGCCCGCCACTACCACCGCATCATGGCTGGCGGCAATGTGGTCGAGTTTGTCGAGCAAGGCGTGTTGCGCCAGATCGTTCACGTGGGGGCCGGGGCCATTGATGTCCGTGACGCGGCCATCGTCTTCGGCAAGTTTGATGTTGCTGCGGGTTTCGCCCGGCACGCGGATAAAGGCGTCGGCAAAACCACGGCGCGCAAACAACGCATTGAAGGCTTGTTGATTGTCTTCGCCCAGAAACCCGCTGACGGTCAGCGAGTGGCCAAGGTCGGCCAACACTTGTGCCACGTTGAGGCCCTTGCCCGCCGCATGGCTGAGCAAGGCTTGGCTGCGATTGACTTCGCCGGGCTCCAGGTGCGGCACGCGCACGGTCAAGTCCAGCGCCGGGTTAAGGGTGATGGTGAGAATTCTGGCCATTACAGGGCCTCTACCAATGCGCGGACTTCGTCCGGGCTGCCGACGCTCAGGGCCTGTTCGGCCAGTGTTTTAAGACGTTCCATGTTCAACTCACGTACTCGTGCTTTAACTTCAGGGATGCTGCGGGCCGAGACGCTGAGTTCATCCACACCCATGCCCACCAGCACCGGCACCGCCAATGGGTCGGCCGCCAATTCACCGCACACACCCACCCATTTGCCGTGGGCATGGGCGGCGCGAACGGTGATGTCGATCAGTTGCAGCACTGCCGGGTGCAAGCCGTCTGCTTGTGCCGACAAGGTTGGGTGACCACGGTCGATGGCCAGCGTGTATTGCGTCAGGTCGTTGGTGCCGACACTGAAAAAGTCGACTTCCTTGGCCAGCACCGGCGCCAGCAAGGCGGCAGAAGGCACTTCGACCATGATCCCCAGTTGCAAGTCAGCCACCGGGATTTCCAGGCGCAAACGCTCAGTCATGTCCCGCGCCGCACGCCATTCAGCCACGCTGCCAACCATCGGGAACATGATGCGCAGCGGGCGGTTGTCAGCCGAGCGCAACAGCGCGCGCAATTGGCTTTCCATGATCTGTGGGCGCTGCAAGGTCAGACGAATGCCGCGCACCCCCAAAAACGGGTTTTCTTCTTTTTCGATGGGCCAGTATGGCAGGGGTTTGTCGCCCCCCACGTCCAGCGTGCGCACCACCAAAGGTCGCCCATGCAGGTCGTCCAGCACGCGGCGGTACTCGGCTTCCTGGGTCGCTTCGTCTGGCGCCTGGGGGTGAGCCATAAAAATCAGCTCGGTGCGCAGCAGGCCAATGCCTTCAGCGCCCTGCTCAACCGCAGCGGCCACGCCTTTGCTCTCACCGATGTTGGCGAACACTTCAACGGCGTGCCCGTCTAGCGTGACGGCCGGTTGATGGCGCAACTCCGAAGCGGCCAGCAAGCGCTGCTCACGGCTGTCACGCTCATCGAGAGCGCGTTGCAGGGCTTCCGCATCGGGGGCCACGTGCAAGCGGCCGCGCTGACCGTCAATCAACAATTGCGTGCCCGGCGCCAGCAACAACACGGCGTCACCGGCCCCCACCAGGGCAGGAATGCCCAAGGCACGCGCCACGATGGCGCTGTGGGCGGTCGCCCCGCCGCGTGCGGTCAAAATGCCCGCCACCCGCGCCGGGTCGAGGCGCGCCACGTCAGAAGGCCCGACTTCGTCCATCACCAACACGTAGGGTTGATCGGGTTCGGCCAGGTTTTCGACGCCACACAACTGCGCCAGCACGCGGCGACCAATGTCGCGCAAGTCCGCCGCACGCTCGGCCAGCAGCGCGTCCTGCAAGGACTCCTGCTGACGGGCCGCCGCTTCGATCACCGCCATCCAGGCGGCTTCAGCGCTTTCGCCCTGCTTGAGCCGCGAACCGACTTCATCGGTCAGTTCCGGGTCGTCGAGCATTTCCTGGTGGGTGATGAAAATCTCGCGAATGGCCTTGGACTGGCTGCGCTGGATCAGTGTTTCGATGTCTTGGCGCACCGCACCGATAGCACCCTGCAGACGCTCACGCTCAACGGCGGACGACTCGCCGCGCAGCGGGTAATCGAAGGTTTGCAGCACCTGAATGTGCGCCGGGCCGATGGCAATGCCCGGCGACGCCGCCACGGCATGGATCACGCTGCCTGCAGCCGGAGCCAGCACCACCTCAGCCATCTCGGCCAACGCTGGCGCGTGTTCCGCTTGCGCTGCCAGTGGCTCGACTTCTTCGCCCAGGCCCTCTTCAACCGCCGCCAAAATGGCTGGCAATGCGTCATTGGCAATGGTCGGTTCTGCGATAAATTCCAGCACCTGGCCACGACGGGCGCCGAGGCTGAGCAGTTTGCTCAAGCTCTTGGCAGACACGGCGCTGCCCTCTTGGCCATCGAGGATGCGCACACGAATATCGCCCTCAAAGCCCTTGGCCAATTGCGCGAGCACTTTGGCCGGGCGCGCATGCAAACCGTGGGCATTGGCCAGGGTGATGCGTGCACTCGGCCAATCGGCTGGCAACTCGCCGCCCAGGGCTTCGAGCACCGCACGGCGACTGGTGGCGCGGCCCAACTCTTGGCCACGCCCTTCAATCAGCAAAGCGCACAGGCGTTCAAGCAGGGCCTGATGCGCCTCGCCCAAACTGGCCAGGCAGAACAGGCCGCTGAGCGGCTGGCCAAGGTAGCGAATGGGTTTGTCTGGGGTCACAAACGCCAGCCCCGGGCGTTTGACCGTTTGCTCGCTGTGCAGCCACCACAGGCCATCGCCCAACGGCAGCGCTTCTGCCTGTTGCAGGACGGCGGCAAAACCATTGCTCACGCAATCGGCCTGGCGCAGTAAACGCGCACCGCGCCAAACCAGTTCTTCAAAGTCGTCGGCAGATACGCCAAGGCCGATCATCTGCGCGTCCAGCGCCAATTCTTGCGGGGCACCCTGGAGCAACTTGAGCAGAGCCTCTGGTGTGCTGGCACGGCGCAGGGCTTCACCCAGATCAGTTTCACCCAGCGCCCGGGTCAGCAGTTGCAAGAGGCGCAGGTGTTCATCGGACTTGGCCGCAATCCCGATCGCCAAGTACACAATCTGCCCGTCGCCCCAGTCCACACCCTGTGGAAACTGCAATAAACGCACGCCGGTGGTGTGCACCAGGTCGCGGGTTTCAGGGGTGCCATGGGGGATCGCAATACCTTGCCCCAAAAAGGTTGAGCCTTGAGCCTCACGCGCCTGCAAGCCATTCAGATAACCTTCGGCCACCAAACCATCGGCGACCAGTTTATCGGCGAGTAAGTGCAGCGCCGCAGACTTGTCCACAGCCGTTTGGCCCATGGAAATCTGCTCTATGGTGAGCTCGAGCATGCGTTCTCCTTTTCCGACGCTCAATGGCGCACGGTATTGTTTTGAATTATGTCAGCTTAGGTCGCTCTCCCCGGAGTGTGTCAGCAGATGTGTGGCAAGCACCCTGCTGTCGTGGGAAAACACCTTAAATCACGTAGGCTGAATCGTTTAATCAAGAAAGAACGGCACGTTACTGCATAATCGCTCGCGCTTGAAGCCCAACCTGTCGGTTTGATCGATGTCAACCGAGCGATGTTGCAAAAAAATACAGTGACCACAAGGCAGACGATGATCGACTGCCGTAATCGGTTAGGATTGACCACAATGTCGACACGTACTACAAAAAATAAGGAATTTTCGGCGTGAAGCTCAGTGATATTGCACACCTGGCAGGGGTTTCGGTGACTACCGCCAGCTATGTCATCAATGGCAAGGCCGAGCAGCAGCGCATCAGCAGCAGCACGGTCGAGCGCGTACGCGCAGTCGTCGAGGCGCATGGGTTTACCCCCAACCCGCAAGCCGCAGGCCTGCGTAGCCGGCACACGCGCACACTGGGTTTTATTCTTCCGGACCTCGAAAACCCGAGTTATGCACGCATCGCCAAGCAACTGGAGCAAGGCGCCCGTGCGCGTGGCTATCAATTGCTGATCGCCAGCTCCGATGACGCCCCCGACAGCGAGCGGCAGTTGCTCAAGCTGTTTCGTGCCCGCCGTTGCGACGCTTTATTTGTGGCCAGTTGCCTGCCACCGGAAGATGACAGCTACCGTCAACTGCAAGACCTCGGCATGCCGATCATTGCGATTGACCGGACCCTCGACCCGGCGCGCTTCTGCTCCGTGATCAGCGATGACTGCGAAGCCAGCCTGCAACTGACCCGCAGCCTGCTCACCCCTTTGCCGCAACAAATCGCCCTGATCGGCGCACGCCCCGAACTGAGCATCAGCCAGGCACGGGCGGCGGGCTTCAAACAGGCACTGGAAGGCTTTGAAGGTGAAATCCTGATCGAGCACGGCGCAGCCTTCAGCCGCGACTGTGGCCGCCGTATCATCGACGAGTTGCTGGAGCGTTTGGGGCATTTTCCTGAAGCGCTGGTTACAACCTCCTACGTGCTGCTGCAAGGCATGTTCGATGCGTTGCTGGAGCACCCTGATCACACGCCGCCGCTGCGCCTGGCCACGTTTGGTGACACGCAGTTGCTGGACTTCCTGCCGTTGCCGGTCAATGCCATGGGCCAACAGCACCCGCTGATCGCTGAAAAAGCCCTGGAGCTGGCCTTGGCAGCCATTGAAGATCGGCGCTACGAGCCGGGCATCCGGGCGATTGCGCGCACCTTTAAACAGCGCATTCAGTAGGTTGGCTGTATGCACCTGATCGACACCCACACCCACCTCGATTTCCCGGACTTTGACCCCGACCGCGCGTGTTTACTGGCGCGCAGCCGGGCGCTGGGGGTCAGGCAAATGGTGGTGTTGGGGGTGTATCAGGACAATTGGCAGCGCCTGTGGGACTGGGTCCAAACCGACCCTCAGCTCTACGCCGCCTTTGGCTTGCATCCGGTGTACCTGGAACAGCACCGGCCCGAGCATGTGCGCCAGCTTGGGCAATGGCTGGAGCGTCTGGCCGGGCACCCGCAGTTGTGTGCGGTCGGTGAGATCGGCCTCGACTACTTTTTACCGGAGCTGGATCGCGACGCACAGCAGGCGTTATTTGAAGCGCAGTTATCGCTGGCGGCAGACGCATTACTCCCGGCATTGCTGCACGTGCGACGCAGCCATGCGCCAGTGATTGCGACCTTGAAGCGTTTTCGGCTTAAGCGCGGCGGGATCATTCATGCGTTTGCAGGCAGCCGGGAAGAAGCCCGCGAATACATCAAGCTGGGGTTCAAATTGGGCTTGGGCGGCGCCGCGACCTGGCCGCAGGCATTGCGCCTGCGCAAAGTCATCGCCGACTTGCCGCTGGAATCCATCGTGCTGGAAACCGACTCGCCGGACATGGCGCCGTTCATGTACCCCAACCAACGTAATAGCCCGGAGCACTTGCCGGCTATTTGTGAAGCGCTGGCGGGAGTCATGGGGATCAGTGCCGAGGTGTTGGCCGAGGCAAGCACGGCGAATGCGTGTGAGGTGTTTGGCTGGGAAGCTAACTAAAACTCTGTAGGAGCGAGCTTGCCTCGCGATCTTTTAAACCAGCAAAAGATCGCGAGGCAAGCTCGCTCCTACAGGCGGTGGGTTTACAGCAGCAACGTCCACACCGCAAAGCCGGTGTACCACAGCACCGCCGCCCGCAGCAGCAAGGCCCACAACGTGTCGAGGCTGGCGACGCCTTCCGGGCCGACTTGCGGTGCCGGGATTTCAGCCGCGGCACAACCGGCTTTGTTGATCAGTTGTTCTGCGCTGATGTCCCAGCTCAGCAGTTCGTGCAACATCACCCGGGTGACCGCGGCAAAGTTGCCCACCAGTGCAAAACTCGCCGCCAGCAAACGCACCGGCAACCAGTCAAAGGCATGCCGCAGTTGCTGGGCACGCTCAACCAGCTCAGGGTTTTTACTGTGCTCGGCCGCCAGCGCCAGCAAGCGATAGCTCAGGGCCGCCACCGGGCCCAGCAGGAAGTACCAAAAAATCACCGCAAAAAAGCTCTGATACGCCTGCCACAGCAAATGGCTCTGCACTTTCTCAAGCAACTGCTCGCCGCTGTCTGCACGCACGCCAATGTCGCGCTCGGCCACATGTGCACTGGCTTGCAGATCTCCGCGCCGCCAGGCATCGCGAACCGGCCCCAGCCCCGCAAGCAGGTCACCCCGGCCCAGGCTGTAAATCAGCACCAACAGGTGCACCGGCAATACCAGCAAGCCATACGCCACCGGCTCCAGCACCCACAACAGCAGGCCGAGGACCAGCACCGGGAACAGAATCAGAATGGCCAGCACCCACCACGGCTTGTTCGCCAGTTTGGGGCTGGCCTCCAGTTTGTGCAGTTCGCGCAACCAGCCGCTGTCACACTGCAAACGCTGGCGCAGCGCCGAGAACTTCTCGACCAGAATCGCCAGCAGTAACACCACAAAACTCATTGCTTATCTCCTGTGTGCTGCAACGCGTCACGAAAGCGCATCCATTCAAAAGCCGGGCCCGGGTCCGTTTTGCGCCCCGGTGCGATGTCACTGTGACCGCATATGCGCTGCGCGGTGATCGCCGGGTAGACGGCTTGCAATTGCCGGGTCAAGGCTAGCAGTGACTCGTACTGCGCGTCGGTGAATGGCAGCTCATCGGTGCCTTCCAGCTCGATCCCCAAAGAAAAATCATTGCAGCCCTCACGCCCTTCGAAACACGAGATACCCGCGTGCCAGGCGCGATCAAGACACGAGACAAACTGAGTGATTTTGCCGTTACGTTCAATCAGAAAATGCGCACTGACCGTGAGCTTCTGGATGCCTTCAAAGTAGGGATGTTCAGTGAAGTCGAGCTGATTCTGGAAAAACTCCTGCACTTTCCCCGTGCCGAACTGGCCCGGCGGCAAGCTGATGTTGTGGATAACCAGCAGGGAGATCTCGCCCTCAGGGCGCGCATTGAAGTTGGGTGACGGGCAATGGCGCACGCCCTTGCACCAACCGCTTGCGGGGTCCAGCTGCATACAGGCTCCTCAACGACGCTAACGAAAGGCCCAGTATGCCGCGATGAACGCGGCGATGGGGAGCAATCTGCCTGCGGTGGATCAATGAGCGCTGTATTGGCCCAGGCTGCCAATCATCGATGCCAGGGCACGGTCGAACAACGGGCGGTCATCCAGTAACGAAATCGTCCCGCTGCGCAGTTGGCCGATCAAGTCGCTGCGGCTCTTTTCCACCACTTTCACACCACTGCGATTGACAAAAATGTGCCGACCTTCGGGCTCCATAATCGCAATCAGTTTGCAGCGCTGGCGGCAGGTCGAGTTGTTTTGCAGCTCGATCCAGGTGCCAATACGAAGCTGGCTGACCAGCAGCAAGCCCAAGTGATCCTGCTCATCCAGCGCCGACGGCAGGCCAGCCTCCAACGGGCGCAACCGGCGTGCCTGCAACTGCTCGTGGGCACGGGTACGATGCTCAAGCTGCTCGACCAGCCCGCGTTCGGCGTGAGTAAAGCGCAAAAAGTCATTCAGCAACTCTTCCAGCAACTTGGCCGTGCCAACGCAGGGGCAACGCGCCAGTTGCTTCAACAGCTGTTCGATTTCGCGGTACAGCGGCTCGTTGCGCACGCCAACGCTGTCATCCCAGCCAACCGCCGCATCAGCCATCACGTTCAACAGGCTGCGGGCCGGATGGCTGTCGCTGCTGAAGAAGTGCGGATCGAGCTGTGCGATCTTGAGCATGGGCTCTTGCAACTGGCCCATGAGCTTTTTCAACGGCGGCGCGAGGTTGCGATCCCTGCTTATATAGTCGAATAGCTTGCCGACCAACTGATTCACGTCTTCGCCCGCCACTACCGACTCATGCTGGTGCCCGGCCTTGCTTGAGCTACAGCAGGCGATCCCGGTCGAGATCTCGGGCAGCACGCCCGTGGCCACCAGCAATTGGTTGGCATCGGCGTACAGGCGTGAGGTCTGGCTGAGCAGGTACTTTTCGAAGAGCTGCAACATGATCAGTTTGACCTTGAGATCAACGCCCTGATCGCGTTCAGCCTGCAAGAAGTACTCGCAGAGCATGGCCGGCCCCAACGGGTTGGTGTGCTCATTGAGCGTCACCCAGCTCAAGGTGTTGAGGCGCGTGGTCAAGTGGCAAAGGTCCAGCTGATCCCGGGCCAGCACTTGAGTGACCATCGCATTGATCGCTTGATCACGCTCGCTGTCGACAATGACCAATGAAAAGGCGCTCTGTGTCGGCACAGGGTCCTGCAAGGCGCTTTCGCTGGTATCTGGCTGGGTCAGTTTGAGGAAGGCGAAAAACAGTCGCTCAAGAAAGCTGCGCTCGATGTTTTTACGCTTGAGCCGCACGTCGCGCATGGCTTCAAAATACAGGCTTTGCTCGGCGTCACTGCGGGCCTTGTCGGCCATTGCAAACAGGGTTTCGTCGGCATTGTCGAACAGCACTTGCAGTTCGTATTTCAGTTGCTGTGCGGCCTTGTCATGCACCTGCAACAGGATCACAGGCAGGCGGGTAAGCGGCGAATGCATCGCCAACTCCGTAGAGGTCCTGTAGCCAGGCCCCACTTTCCCGTCATTTTGCATCCTGCCCTCCAGTAATGGTTTCGATGCCCCGTGAAATGCACGTGACTCATGGGTCACGCCTGACGCTCACAGACAGTTACCGGCAAGTGTTTGCACACTCGCCGGCAGGTCGAAATCAGAACATCACTTAGTGCGTCAAAGCTATGACGCCAAATAGAAGGCGGATTATCGGTAAAAGAACTCGCTTGTACCAGTCACACTCGGCATTTCAATGATCGAGCGGGCAAATTAATCCTGAAACTGCCAAAAGCCGCACAGTTAGGCATGTTATTCCTGCGCTGCATGCGCCTTGGGTTCCGCAGCGGCATAGTCATATAATCGACGCACTTTGTTTGTGGAGCGCGTTATGCCGAATTTACATCTGGCCGACCTCACTGCCGAAATCGAAGCCAACGTGCGTCGTGCGTTAGCCGAAGACCTGGGCAGCGGCGACATCACTGCACGCCTCATCCCGGCCGAACGCCTGGCCAAAGCGACGATCATTACCCGTGAAGCAGCCGTGATCAGTGGCACCGCCTGGGTCGACACTGTGTTCCGCCAGCTTGACCCGCGCGTGGCCGTGCACTGGCAAGTGGTCGACGGCGAGCGCGTGAGCCCCAACCAAGTGTTGTTTCACCTCGAAGGCCCTGCCCGCTCGTTGCTCAGCGGTGAACGCAGCGCCCTGAACTTTCTGCAAATGTTGTCGGGCGTTGCAACCCACGCGCAGTCGTTGGCCGACAAAGTCGCAGACACCCAAGTCAAGCTGCTCGACACCCGCAAAACCTTGCCGGGCCTGCGTCTGGCGCAAAAGTACGCAGTCACCTGTGGCGGCTGCCATAACCACCGCATTGGCTTGTACGACGCCTTCCTGATCAAGGAAAACCACATCGCGGCCTGTGGCGGCATTGCCGAAGCCATCAATGCCGCGCACAAAATCGCGCCCGGCAAGCCGGTGGAAATCGAAGTCGAAAGCTTGAGCGAACTCAAAGAGGCCCTGGCGGCGGGTGCCGACATCATCATGCTCGACGAACTGAGCCTGGACGACATGCGCGAAGCCGTGCGCATCAACGCGGGCCAGGCCAAGCTTGAAGCCAGCGGCGGGATCAACGACGCCACCTTGCGCCCGATTGCCGAAACCGGCGTGGACTACATCTCGATCGGTGCCATGACCAAAGATGTCAAAGCGGTGGACCTGTCGATGCGTTTAAGCATCTAACTACCCTCTCCTGTAGGAGCGAGCTTGTCTCGCGATCTGTTGAATGTTTAAAAGATCGCGAGGCAAGCTCGCTCCTACAGTCATTACGCCAGCGAGAACCCTTGGCTGCGCTCTTCATGCTCAAGCAACCATTGCTTGGCCGCCAACCCGCCGCCAAAACCGGTCAGGGTGCCGTTGCTGCCGATCACCCGATGGCACGGGATGATGATCGGAATCGGGTTACGCCCATTGGCAGCCCCCACCGCCCGTGAGGCTTTTGGTCGCTGGATCTGCCGGGAAATCTCCCCGTAGCTGGTGGTCTTGGCATACGCAATGGTGGTCAAGGCTTGCCACACCGACTGCTGAAACGCCGTACCCTGCGGTTTGAGGGGCAGCTCGAAGATCAACCGCTCACCCGCGAAATATTCGTCCAACTGGCGGCGCACTTCGGCCAGTTTGTGCGGCGCATGCTCCCAGCCGTCCAGCGGCGTGTGCGGGCGGCGGTCCAGTTCAAAGCGGACTTCGCGAAGGCCTTCATCGTCCGCCACCAAAAACAGCGGGCCAATCGGTGAAGGCATTTGGTCGTAATACACTTGGGTCATGTTGGCTCCTTGCGCGCCGCAGCCGAATCTGTGGCTGCACGCCATAAATACATCACTGAGTAAGCACGCCATGGGCGCCAGCTTTCGGCCAGGGTTTGCAACGCTTTGGTGCTCACCGGCTCGCCCAGCGGATTGGCCTCGCGGCGCAGGATCAAGTCCGCCGCCGGGAACGCATCGGGGTGTTTAAGCACGCGCATGGCGATGTAATGCGCAGTCCATTCGCCAATGCCCGGCAGTTGCACCCAGCGGTTGATAAAGTGCTGCAGCGGTTGTTCGAGGCCAAAATCGACTCGCCCGTCAAGCAAGGCGCGGGCAATGCCTTGAATGGTGTTGATGCGGGCCTGGGTAATGCCCATTTGGTCCATGTCGGCGTCCGCCAATTGCTCGGGGCCGGGGAACAGCCGGTTCAAATCCGCCCCAGCAACCGGCTCAATCGCAATGCCGTAACGCTGCACGATGCGACTGGCGAGTGTGCGCGCCGCAGCCACGCTGACTTGCTGCCCCAACACCGCGCGTACCGCCACCTCAAAACCGTCCCAACCACCCGGCAAACGCAAGCCGGGGTAACGCTCGATGACCGGCGCCAGCAGCGGGCTGGCACTCAAGGTTCGGGCGATGGCTAGCGGGTCGGCGTCGAGGTCAAACATGCGGCGAATTCGCGTGACCACACTGAGCATCTGGCTCGGCGGCACATTCAGTAGCTCCAGTTGCAACGCATGCTGTTCGCCGGGCCAGGCGCTGACCCGCAGCCAGCCCGGCGCCGCCGGATCGCCCATTACTCGCTGATAACTCTGTGCATCCACTAACTCGATACCCGGTAAAGCCCGGTTCTGCAAAAAGCCCAACAACGCCTGAAAATCGTACGGGGGGCGAAAGCCCAGGCGCAGCACCAAGGCCTTGTCGGCACGGGGTTTAGGGCTACGCCTGAACGCCCTGGGCTCGGCATGGTTGGCTTCGGCAAACGCGGCATTGAAACGGCGCAGGCTACGAAAACCCGACGCCATGGCCACTTCGGTAATCGACAGGTCGGTTTCGGTCAGCAGTTGTTTGGCGAACAGCAGCCGCTGGGTGGCATGCACCGCCATGGGCGGCGCGCCCAAATGCTGGACGAACAAACGGCGCAATTGACGGGCGCCAATGTGCATGCGCTCGGCCAGCGTCTCCAGCGAGTGGTCGGCCAAATAGCCTTCATTAATGAGCTTGAGCGCCCGCGCCACCAAATGCTCGCCATGCAGCCACAACTGGTTACCCGGCGCCAGCTCCGGCCGACAGCGCAAGCACGGGCGAAAACCTTGGGCCTGGGCGGCGGCAGCGCTAGGGTAATACACCACATTCTCGGCTTTGGGCGGCCGCGCCGGGCACACCGGGCGGCAATAGATGCGCGTGCTGAGAACCGCGGTAAAAAATACCCCGTCGAACCGCGCATCGCGGCTTAAACGGGCGATTTCACAGGCGGCGGTGCTGGGTGCGGGAAGGCTGTCTTGTGTGTTCATGAGCCGCAGAATAGCACCGGGTTTTTAGCGGTTCTCGCCATTTTCGGACGTCAATGTCTGGACTGCCCCCCACAGCATTACCCGTTATTTGCACGCCCCCTTCTCCAGGCATGTACCGCTTTGGCTCCACACCAGTGTGCCGCCCGAGCTGCTCAGCGATGGAGTCATCACGCTGGTCCAGCCACCCGCGGCCTCAGTGCCGGTCATGGTGATCACGCCGTCAATCACGGTCATGCCCGCCGCCAGGTTGTCCGTCGGATCGGCCGGGCCAGGAATGCCATGGCTGCCGGCGTCGCAAACGCTCAAGTCATTGCTCTCGCTGTAGCACAGGGCCACTGCCGTCTTGTACGTATTGCTGATGGCGTTCAGTTCAGCAAAGCGGGCCTTCATGGTGTGCTCGTGGTAAGCCGGTAACGCGAACGAGGCGATCAAGCCGATGATCGCAACCACGATCATCATTTCGATCAGGGTGATGCCGAGTTGTTGTTGTTTCACAAAAAATCTCCAAACGTGGGACGCGGCCCAGCGGCCAAACGCCATAACCGTGCCAAGCCTGCAAAAAAGTGCGCACAGGCTATCAAGGTTAGCGGGCGGATGCTCCCTCACTGCATGGCAGACACCTTTGGACACGCTCCAGTGAGTCGCTCAGCGCCCGGCGCATCTAGCCTTCAGACTCACAGCCCGACAGGGCAAGCCGCTCTTCAAGGATGAATGCATGGCAACACAGCCAGTTAAAACCGCGGTGTACCGTTGGGAAGGCACCGACCTCAAGGGCACCCCTGTGAGCGGCGAAACCAGTGCCCAAAGCCTGGCCATGATCCGCGTTCAGCTACACCGCCAAGGTATTACCGCAGGTAAAATCCGCCGTCATAGTGACCGCGAGCCGCGCAGGGGCAAATCGATCACCGCGCTGGAAATCTCACTGTTTACCCGCCAACTGGCCACGCTGATCAAAGCGGGCATCCCGCTGCTGCAGGCCCTTGAGGTCATCGCCAAAGGCTTCGAGCACATGACCATGCGCCAATTGGTCGGCGAGCTGAAGCAGGACATCAGCGCAGGCATCAACCTGGCCACGGCGCTGCGCAAAAAACCGGCGCATTTCGATGCGCTGTTTTGCAATCTTGTCGACGGAGGCGAGCAGGCCGGTGCTCTGGATGTCGTGCTGCAACGGGTGGCGGCCTACAAAGAAAAAACCGAAGCCCTGAAAAAGAAGATCAAAAAGGCCATGACCTACCCCATCGCCGTGGTGCTGGTTGCACTGGTGGTCAGTGCCATTTTGTTGATCAAGGTGGTACCGCAGTTTCAAGGCGTGTTCAGTTCTTTTGATGCCCAATTGCCCGCCTTCACCCTGGCGGTGATCGCTGTGTCCGAGATGCTGACGCAACACGGCGCTTGGCTGTTTGGCGGTGGCTGCCTGATTTTTTTCGCGCTTGGCCATCGCTATAAACGCTCTGAGGCCCTGCGCCAGCGGGTTGATCGATGGCTGCTGAAACTGCCGGTTATCGGCAGCTTGCTGCGGTTGTCAGCCATCGCCCGCTTTGCCCGTACCTTGGCCACCACCCTGGCGGCCGGTGTTCCGCTGCTCGAGGCGTTGCGCGCCGTCGCTGGCGCCACGGGCAATCACGTGTACAAAGAGGCGGTGCTCAGGCTCCAGCAGCACGTGGCAACCGGTAGCCAGATTCATGTGGCCATGGGCGCGACGGGTGTGTTTCCGGGCATGGCGATTCAGATGACAGCAATTGGCGAAGAATCCGGCACATTGGATGACATGCTTAATCACGTCGCCACCTATTATGAGAACGAGGTCGACAGTGTGGTCGACAACCTGACAACGTTGATGGAGCCGCTGATCATGACGGTTCTGGGCGTTTTGGTGGGCGGGCTGGTGATCGCCATGTATTTACCGATTTTCAAACTGGGCCATGTCATTTGAGCACGATCGATGTTTTCACCCTGTCTCCCGGCGCCTTTATCGCCTGCGCCCTGGTGCTTGGCCTGCTGGTGGGCAGTTTTATCAATGTGCTGGCGTGGCGGCTGCCCAAGATGCTTGAGCAGGACTGGCAGGCGCAGGCCCGCGAACTGCTTGGCCTGCCCGCCCCGGCCAAAGGCCCTGTGTATAACTTGATGCTGCCGCGCTCACATTGCCCGCACTGCCAACACCCTTTGCGCGCTTGGGAGAACATTCCGCTGCTGAGTTACCTGGTGCTGCACGGCAAATGCTCGCAGTGCAAAACCGCCATAAGCCTGCGTTACCCCCTCACCGAGTTGACCTGCGCGGTCTTGTCGGGCGTGGTCGCATGGCACTTCGGACTGACCCCGCAAGCAGGCTGGATGCTGCTGTTGACCTGGGGCCTGCTGGGTATTTGCCTGATCGATCTCAAGCATCAAATTGTCCCGGACGTGCTGGTGCTGCCCCTGCTGTGGCTGGGTTTGCTGCTTAATACCTTCGAGACCTTTACCAGCCTGACCCAGTCTGTATGGGGCGCGGCGCTGGGGTATCTGAGCCTGTGGTCGATTTTTTGGCTGTTCAAACTGCTCACCGGCAAGGACGGCATGGGCTATGGCGATTTCAAGTTGCTGGCGCTGTTCGGGGCCTGGGGCGGCATGGCGATTCTGCCGTTGACGATTGTGCTGTCATCGCTGCTGGGCGCGATGGTGGGGCTGGCGCTGTTGGCTATGCGCCGGGCGCAGGCCTCAACGCCCATCCCGTTTGCACCGTATCTGGCAATTGCTGGCTGGATTGCATTGCTCTGGGGTGGTCAAATGGCCGACTTCTATTGGCAGATTTCGGTTTGAAATGAATACCCCCTCTTCCAAACCCTGGATTCTCGGCCTCACCGGCGGCATCGGCAGCGGCAAAAGTGCCGCCGCCGAGCACTTTGCCTCGTTGGGCGTGCACGTAGTCGACGCCGATCATGCGGCGCGCTGGGTGGTCGAACCCGGACGCCCGGCACTGGCGCAAATCGCCAAGCACTTTGGCGATGACGTGCTGCAGGCCGACGGACAGCTCAATCGCAGCGCGCTGCGTAGCCTGATTTTCAGCGACCCGCAGGAGCGCCAGTGGCTCGAAGCCCTGCTGCACCCGCTGGTGCGTGAAGAGATCGCGCAAAACCTGGCCCAGGCTCAATCGCCCTACGCCATTTTGGTGTCGCCGCTGTTGATTGAGGCCGGGCAACACAAGACCACCCAACGCGTACTGGTGATCGACACCCCGCAAGCCCTGCAAATTCAGCGCACGTTGTTGCGCGACAACACCAGTGAAGAGCAAGTGCAGGCTATCCTCAAGGCCCAAGCCAGCCGCGAAGAGCGCCTGCGCCATGCTGATGACGTGTTGGTCAACGACACTGACCTCAACGCGCTCAAGTCCGAAGTTGAGCGCTTGCATCACTTTTATTTAACTCTGCATGGAGGCCAACCATGACCAAACCCCCAATGACCGTAGACTGCCCGACGTGTGGCGTCGCAGTGCAATGGACAACCACCAATGCCTTCCGGCCGTTCTGTTCGGACCGTTGCAAACTCATCGACCTGGGCGCCTGGGCCAGCGAAGAACACAAGATCCCGGTGGCCCCGGACGCTGAAGACGAGTTGTTTTCAGAAGACTTGCCAACACGTCTGCATTAATCGTGAAGCCTGTGGGGGTGCAATTGAACGTTCCACCCCCACACTTTCAGTTACACCTGTTTCAAGGCTAAGCTGCGTGCATGGACGACTCTGATTACTTGCGCCTGCTTACGAGTCAGGCCGAACAAGCCAATGCCTTTTTATCCAATGCCCGCAAATGGGAGCGTGAGCGTTGGGTATGCCAACGGCTGCTTCAGGGCTTGAATATTGCCTACCACACCGAGGACTTCACTCAAGCCAGCCAGGAACCGCCCGACGTATTGTTTGGTGAGGCGCGTTTTGAGGTGTTCTTTGTGCTCGATGAAGGCCGTCGTCTCAACGATGAATGGCGCGAAGAACTCCAGCGCCGTCGCAGCGCTTACTCCTTGAGCCAACTGGTGCGCCGCGAAGCGCGGCCCAAGCGGATCCCGGCCAGCAAGCTGCTGCAACGTCTGGGCCCCACGCTGCACAAAAAAGCCAAGAACTACCAAGAGCGCGACATCGACTTAGGCCAATTGGACATCGTCGCTTTTTCCAGCCTCAAACGTGAAGTGCTGGACCTGAACAGTCATTTCCCGCCGCCCACCGAGTATTTGCGCCAGGGCTGGCGCTCGCTTTCACTGGTGGGACCGACCTTTGCCCGAGTATTGTTCGCCCAACCGGATGCGCCAGATTTTTTGCGCAACAATCTGGGCCGCAGCATTATTTTCGATGTCGGGATCAGTTTGTGAGCCCAAAGCGGTTAATTGAAAACACCCTCGTTCGTCTACACGACAAACTGAGAGTCGAGCCGTTGAGCTGCAACCGTTATGCTGGCTTTGATCCTGATGGCGCTAATGCTGTAGCTTTGTCACACCCTGCAACGTCTATCTGACGGGGCACTCTTTATGCCTGGCCCCATAACCCAGATGACCCGTTGCACACCGAATTCCAGGTTCTCCGGCGCTTTGAGCTGCTTTGCGCTCGCCCAGATAACCCGCGCACCGATTTTTTTAAGCCTTGTGAGTGATACCTATGACCCATCGTATTGTTATCGTCGGCGGCGGCGCTGGCGGTCTGGAGTTGGCGACCCGCCTGGGCAAGAGCCTGGGCAAGCGCGGCAAAGCCAACGTCACGCTGGTGGATGCCAACCTGACCCATATCTGGAAACCGCTGCTGCATGAAGTCGCTGCTGGCTCGCTGAACTCATCAGAAGACGAACTCAACTATGTGGCCCAAGCCAAATGGAATCACTTCGAATTCCAGCTGGGGCGCATGAGCGGGTTGGACCGTGAGCTGAAAAAGATCTCATTGTCGGCGACCCTCGACGAAAACGGGCAAGAACTGGTGCCTGCGCGCGAGTTGAGCTACGACACGCTGGTGATTGCCGTGGGCAGTACCACCAACGATTTCGGCACCAAGGGCGCGGCTGAACATTGCTTGTTTCTGGATACCCGCAAGCAGGCCGAGCGCTTCCATCAGCAATTGCTCAACCACTATCTGCGCGCCCATGCCGGACAAACAGATGCGGTCGAAACCATCAGCGTGGCCATTGTCGGTGCCGGTGCGACCGGGGTCGAACTGGCCGCCGAACTGCATAACGCGGCGCACGAACTGGCGGCATACGGCCTGGACCGCATCAAACCTGAAAACATGCACATCACCCTGATCGAAGCCGGGCCACGGGTGTTGCCTGCATTGCCTGAGCGCATTGGCGGACCTGTGCATAAAACCCTGGAAAAACTTGGGGTTAAAGTGCTGACCAACTCGGCCGTCAGCGAAGTGACCGCAGACAGTCTGGTGACCGCCGATGGGCAAGTGATTCCTGCGAGCCTGAAAGTCTGGGCAGCCGGTATTCGCGCGCCGGGCTTTTTGAAGGATCTGGCGGGTCTTGAGACCAACCGCATCAACCAATTGGTGGTGCTGCCTACCCTGCAAACCACTCGCGACGAGAACATTTTCGCCTTTGGTGATTGCGCGGCCTGTCCGCAACCGGGCACCGACAAAATGGTGCCACCGCGCGCGCAAGCGGCTCACCAGCAGGCTTCGTTGCTGGCCAAATCGTTGAAGCTGCGCCTGGAAGGTAAAACGCAATTGCCGGACTACCACTACCGCGATTACGGCTCGTTGATCTCGCTGTCGAGTTTTTCGGCAGTGGGTAACTTGATGGGCAGCCTGATGGGCACGGTGATGCTGGAGGGCTGGTTGGCGCGGATGTTCTACATTTCGCTGTACCGCATGCACCAGATGGCGCTGTATGGCACGTTCCGTACGTTGATGCTGATGCTGGGCAGCAGAATCGGACGCGGCACCGAACCGCGCCTGAAACTGCATTAACCGCAGCCGCTGTCCAAGCACGAGGCGCGGCCTCATGCCTGGACAGCGACCACAGGTTTCAACGCCCTGCGTGGTTCCCTGCTTCCGCCTCACGGCCTTTAAAGCCGTGGGGTTTGTGGTCTTCAAAAAACTTCACGTTGCGCGCAAAGTCTTCCAGCAGCAGCTTGGCCATGTCGATCGACAGGCCTTGTCTGACCAGAATCCGCTGCACCACGACGTCTTCAACATTCGCCGGTAGGCTGTACGCGGGCACCAGCCAGCCACGAATACGCAACCGGTCAGCCAGGTCATACAGGGTGTAATTGGTGTCGGCGCCCGGCTTCAAACGCCAGGTCAGTGCCGGGATCCCGAGCTTGGGGTCGCCACTGAAGAGCATTTCAAACGGCCCGATCTTGACCAGTTCACGTGCCAGGTACTGCGCCGTTGCATAGCATTCCGAGTGAATACGCTCGTAGCCCTCACGCCCCAGACGCAAGAAGTTGTAGTACTGGGAAATAATCTGCCCGGCCGGGCGCGAGAAGTTCAGGGCGAAAGTCGGCATGTCGCCGCCCAGGTAGTTCACGTGGAAGATCAACCCTTCTGGCAGGTCCTGCGCATCGCGCCAGACCACCCAGCCCGCCCCCAATGGCGCCAGGCCGAATTTGTGGCCGGAGGTGCTGATGGATTTGACCCGGGCAACACGGAAATCCCACAGCACTTCAGGCGCACAGAACGGGGCCAAGAATGCACCGCTGGCGCCGTCGACGTGAATATCCACGCTCAGGCCGGTGCGTTTTTCCAGCTCATCGAGGGCATCTGACAGCGGCTGGACCGTCTCGTACAAGCCGGTAAAGGTTTGGCCAAACGTCGGCACCACTACGATGGTGTTCTCATCGACCCGGCCGTCGAGGTCTTCCGGGGTCATGAACCAGTGGCCTTCGGACATCGGCACTTCGCGGATTTCTACGTCCCAATAACGGGCGAACTTATGCCAGCACACCTGCACCGGCCCGCAGACCATGTTCGGGGTGGCAGTCGATTTGCCAGCGGCTTTACGTGCAGCACGCCAGCGCCACAGCGCAGCCAGACCGCCGAGCATGCAAGCTTCGCTGGAACCCACGGTGGAGGTGCCCAAGGTGCTCGCCGCATCAGGGGAATGCCATAAGTCGGCCAGCATATGAATGCAACGGCTCTCAAGCTCCGCCGATTGCGGGTACTCGTCTTTGTCGATCATGTTTTTGTCTATCGACAAGTCCATCAGCCGGTGCACTTCATCTTCTGCCCAGGTTTGGCAGAAAGTGGCGAGGTTCTGTCGGGAGTTACCGTCCAGATACAACTCGTCGTGGACCAATTGGAAAACCTCGCTTGCGACCTGCTCCGACTCCGGGAAGCGCTTGATCGCGGCGGCATGATCCAAAGTCGATGAACCAAAAATAGGGTCAGTCGCAGAGTGACGCTTGACGCGGTGCAGTGCCATGAAAACTCTCCTTGAGTAATAAGCAACACAACTGAACCTACCGCTTGCCACCGGCTCAGCATCGACCCATGCAGCTTAGCCAAGCATTTGGAGTTTGCTGTCCGATTTACGATCAACGCTTTTTTTCCGATCTATAGTCTTCGTTCCTGTACTGAACTCACGGAGCGAGCGTAATGAAGCGAAAAGTCACGACTGCCGACGCCACCGTCACACAGGCCCTGGAGGAAGCCTTGAAACGCTTCGCCAGCAACCACCACGGTAAAAACGCCAGTTACATCCCCTATCTGGCGTCTGTCCCTTCGCAGTTGTTCGGCATCAGCATCATGTTCTGCGACGGCACCCATGCCGAGGTCGGAGACACCGATTACGAATTCGCCATCGAGTCGATTTCCAAAGTCTTCACCCTCGCCCATGTGCTCGACGAATACAGCCCGCAAACGTTGCGCAGCAAGATTGGCTGTGACCCGACCGGCGAGCCTTTCAACTCGGTGGTCGCGCTGGAATTGCACAAAGGCCGACCGCTCAACCCGTTTGTAAACGCCGGCGCCATGGCCACCGTCAGCTTGATCAAGGCCGAAAACCCGCAAGTGCGCTGGGAGAAAATCCAGGCCACTTACAACGCCTTTGCCGGGCGCGAGTTAAGCGTCAACGAAGAGGTGTACAAGTCCGAAGCCGCCAGCAATCAGCACAATCGCGGCATTGCCTGGTTGCTGCAAAGTTACGGCTACATGTACGCCGATCCGATGGAAGTCTGCGCCGTGTACACCCGCCAATGTTCGGTGTCGATCACCTGCCAGGACCTGGTCACGATGGGCGTGACACTGGCCAATGGCGGGGTTAATCCGCTCACCGGTAAACGCGTGGTAGAGGCCAAAAACGTAGCGCCGATACTGTCCGAAATGACCTTGAATGGCCTTTATGACACCACCGGTGACTGGTACTACAAAGTCGGTTTACCCGGCAAAAGCGGTGTTGGCGGCGGGATTCTGGCCGTTGTACCCGGGGTGTGCGCCATCGCCGCCTTTGCTCCGCCACTGGATGTAGCAGGCAACAGCGTTCGCGGCCAATTGGCCGCTGAATATCTCAGCCGCACGCTCAATCTGAGCTTGCTGCACTGATCAGGAAGATTAAGGGAGGCGCAAATGGCTACGACCAGCAAAGCAAAAACTTACATGTCATGGCTCACCATCTGTTTCATGATGGTGGCCGCTGTTGCCAGTATCCGCTCACTACCGACCATGGCCGTTTATGGCCTGGGCTCTATTTTTCTATATGTGATTCCAGCCCTGTTGTTCTTCATCCCCGTGTCACTGGTGGCCTCTGAACTGGGCACCGGCTGGAATGGCGGGATTTACGGCTGGGTGAGGCAGGCGTACGGCGACCGTCCGGGCTTTTTTATCATGTGGTTCATGTGGGTACAGGTGGTGGTGTGGTACCCCATCGTGCTCGGATTTGCAGCCAGTACCATGGCCTACTTGATCAACCCGGACCTGGCCAAAAGCGGGGTGTTCACGGCGGCGGTGATCATCGTGTTGTATTGGTTATCAACGTTTGTCGCGCTTAACGGCCTGGGTGCGCTGTCCAAGCTGACGTCCTGGTTCATGTTGCTGGGCACGGCCCTGCCTGCTGCCGTGCTGGTATTGCTGGGCGTGGCTTGGCTGGTACTGGGGCACAAGTCTGCGGCGCCATTAACCCTGGACGCGCTGATCCCGGCCATTTTCGACACTTCCACCACGGTTAAGGCAGGCCCGCACAACCTGCACTCGGACTTGTGGCGCGAATTCACCGGGGTGATTACCGGCCTGGTGTTGATTGTGAGTAACTTTTTGGCGTTTGCCGGTATCGAAATGAACGCCATCCACGCCCGCGAATTGCGTAACCCGCAAAAAGAAATGCCGCGTGCGATTCTTTTGGCGTTCTTTATGATCCTGCTGGTGTTCATCCCGCCGACCGTGGCGATTTCGCTGGTGGTACCGGCTGACTCAACCAGCCTCACAGCCGGTGTGATTCAGGCCTATGCCGCCTTCTTTGCAGGCTTCAACATGCCGTGGGCGACGCCGATCATGGCAATTTTGCTGATTATCGGGGCGTTGGGCGGAGTACTGGCCTGGACCGCGGGGCCTTCGACGGGTCTGTTGTTTGTCGGCAAGGCCGGAATGCTTCCGCCTGTGCTGCAAGAAGTGAACAAGAAAGGCGTGCAGAAAAATATTTTGTACCTGCAGGCGGTGATCGTCACGTTGCTCTCAACGATTTACATCTTTATCGACAACGTGTCCGATGCGTTCTGGATGATCAGTGCGATGGCGGCGCTGATGTACCTGATTATTTATGTGTTTATGTTCCTGTCCGCCATGAAGCTGCGTAAAACCCAGCCCAACGTTAAACGCGGCTATGTCCTTAAAGGACTGCATGGCTGGTGCTACCTGGGGCTGTTCTCGACGTGCGTGGCGTTGGTATTCGGCTTTATCCCGCCGAATAACTTCAGCAGCATGCCGTTTTTCGAGTACGCAGGGGTCTTGTTGATCGGGCTGGTGATTGCTGGCGTGCCGCCGTTCATCTTCTATGCTGTGCGCAAACCGTCATGGCAGATGGTGCCAAAAGCCGAGGCCGATCAATATTCAGCGGCATTGCAAGATCTGCAGGACGCCGACGCCAAGGCTGCGAAGGCGTGATGGGCCTGTAGTCGCTGCCGAAGGCTGCGATGGACCGCATCGCGGTCCTGCTTAAAACCGAAGGCCCTTCGGGCCTTATCGCAGCCTGCGGCAGCGACTACAAGGTCGCGGGGAACCGGGTTTTCTACAGGCATAAAAAAAGCGTCCCTAAGGACGCTTTTTTTATGGCCTCTGATGCGATTGGCATCAGTGCCTGATTTTTCACACCCATTACTGCCGGGCAGAAAATGGTCGGGGTAAGGGGATTCGAACTCCTGACATCCTGCTCCCAAAGCAGGCGCGCTACCGGACTGCGCTATACCCCGGTAAAA
This sequence comes from Pseudomonas sp. HY2-MNA-CIBAN-0224, assembly GCF_040310285.1. Taxonomy (NCBI): domain Bacteria; kingdom Pseudomonadati; phylum Pseudomonadota; class Gammaproteobacteria; order Pseudomonadales; family Pseudomonadaceae; genus Pseudomonas; species Pseudomonas sp. HY2-MNA-CIBAN-0224. The sequence goes on from NZ_JBEOPQ010000014.1 coordinate 43,712, forward strand.
AAAAGGCACCTTCAAGAGGCGCCTTCTGCGATCAGCGCTTTTGGCCTCTGATCTTAAGATCTAGCTCCAGCGAACTGGAGCCAAAAATGGTGGGTCGTGTGGGATTCGAACCTACGACCAATTGGTTAAAAGCCAACTGCTCTACCAACTGAGCTAACGACCCAAAAATGGTCGGGGTAAGGGGATTCGAACTCCTGACATCCTGCTCCCAAAGCAGGCGCGCTACCGGACTGCGCTATACCCCGGCTTGAAACTGGCTCCACGACCTGGACTCGAACCAGGGACCCAATGATTAACAGTCATTTGCTCTACCAACTGAGCTATCGCGGAACTATTTGTTTCAATTTACAACGTTACTGCTTTACATCTTTGCAGCTCTCTTTGACTTCATCGCATCGCTGCGTTGGCGTCTCTGAGGCGGGCCATTTTACAACCTTTCAAACCCTTGTCAACCCTTTTTTTTCCTTAGAAGACAATGATTTAGGTCTTCTAATGGGCTTCTTGGTTTGGGCCAAGTTGCCGTTGCGGGTGACTTACTGCGGGGCGCATCTTACAAGCGTTTTCCTTACAGATCAACACCCTAAGTAAAAAAAGGCCTCACTCAGTGAGGCCTTCCTTAAAACACGGGCCTTGAGCCTTATGCGAAGACGATTTCGTCGTCTTTCACACTGGCCACTACCGTGGTGCCTGGCAAGAACTGACCCGAAAGAATCAGTTGTGCCAGCGGGTTTTCGATCCAGCGCTGAATCGCACGTTTGAGTGGCCGTGCGCCATACACCGGGTCGTAACCCACAGCGATCAACTTGTCCAAGGCATCCTGGTTCAGTTCCAGCGTCAGGTCACGCTCAGCCAGGCGGCTACGTAGACGACCCAACTGGATCTCGGCAATGCCCGCGATCTGATCACGTGCCAGAGGCTCGAAGATCACCACTTCGTCGATCCGGTTCACAAACTCCGGACGGAAGTGCGTACTCACCGCATCCATCACCGCAGCCCGCTGTGCTTCACGATCACCCACCAGTTCCTGGATCTGTGCAGAGCCCAGGTTGGAGGTCATCACGATCACCGTGTTGCGGAAATCCACCGTACGGCCATGGCTGTCAGTCAGGCGACCGTCTTCAAGCACTTGCAGCAGCACGTTGAACACATCCGGGTGCGCCTTCTCGACTTCATCCAGCAGCACCACCGAGTAAGGCTTGCGCCGTACTGCTTCGGTCAGGTAACCGCCTTCTTCGTAACCCACATACCCTGGTGGCGCACCGATCAGTCGGGCCACGGAATGTTTCTCCATGAACTCGGACATGTCGATCCGTACCATCGCCTCTTCAGTATCAAAGAGGAACTCGGCCAGCGCCTTGCACAACTCGGTTTTACCGACACCGGTTGGGCCCAGGAACATGAACGAGCCGCTTGGACGGTTCGGGTCACTCAAGCCAGCCCGCGAACGACGTACCGCGTTCGCCACGGCCACCACGGCCTCGTCCTGACCAATCACGCGCTCATGCAACAGGTTTTCCATGTTCATGAGTTTTTCGCGTTCGCCTTCGAGCATTTTCGACACGGGGATACCGGTCCACTTCGAGACGACTTCAGCGATTTCTTCTTCGGTCACTTTGCTGCGCAACAACTGGTTCTCAGTCTGGTTGCTGTGCTCGTCGACCATCTGCAGGCTGCGTTCCAGGTCAGGGATGATCCCGTACTGCAACTCGGCCATGCGGTTAAGGTTGCCACCGCGGCGTGCCACTTCCAGCTCTTGGCGAGCCTGCTCGATTTTCTGCTGGATCTGGGCAGAACCCTGCACTTCGGCTTTTTCCGAGGTCCAGATTTCTTCCAGGTCAGAATACTCACGCTCATGGCGCTCGATTTCTTCCTGCAGTTTCTCGAGACGTTTTTTCGCCGCCTCATCTTCTTCTTTCTTCAGCGCCTGGGCTTCAACCTTCAGTTGAATCAAGCGGCGCTCAAGACGGTCCAGCACTTCCGGTTTGGAGTCGATCTCCATGCGAATGCGGCTGGCCGCTTCGTCCATCAGGTCGATCGCCTTGTCAGGCAACTGCCGATCAGTGATGTAGCGATGGCTGAGTTTGACCGCCGCAATGATCGCACCGTCAGTGATCGCCACCTTGTGGTGCACTTCATAGCGCTCTTTCAGACCCCGCAGAATCGCGATGGTGTCTTCTTCACTTGGCTCATCGACCAGCACTTTCTGGAAGCGACGCTCAAGCGCTGCGTCCTTCTCTATATATTGGCGGTACTCGTTGAGCGTGGTCGCACCGACGCAATGCAGCTCGCCCCGGGCCAACGCTGGCTTGAGCATGTTGCCCGCATCCATGGCGCCCTCGCCTTTACCGGCACCGACCATGACGTGCAGTTCGTCGATAAACAGAATGACTTGCCCTTCCTGTTTCGACAGCTCGTTGAGCACTGCTTTCAGACGCTCTTCGAATTCGCCACGGAACTTGGCACCGGCAATCAGTGCACCGATGTCCAGCGACAGCAGGCGTTTGCCTTTAAGACCATCCGGCACTTCGCCATTGATGATCCGCTGCGCCAAACCTTCGGCAATTGCGGTTTTACCGACGCCAGGCTCACCGATCAGTACCGGGTTGTTTTTGGTCCGGCGTTGCAAGACCTGAATGGTGCGACGGATCTCATCGTCACGGCCAATCACCGGGTCGAGCTTGCCGTCTTCGGCACGCTTGGTCAGGTCGATGGTGTATTTATCCAGCGCCTGACGCGACTCTTCAGCGTTTGGATCGTTGACCGCTTCGCCGCCACGCAGGTTGTTGATGGCGTTTTCCAGGGCTTTTTTGGTTACGCCCTGGCTCAACAACAATTTACCCAACTTGTTGTTGTCGTCCATCGCGGCCAGCACGACCAGCTCGCTAGTGATGTACTGATCGCCTTTTTGCTGCGCCAGACGATCTGCCTGATTCAACAGACGCGCCAGATCCTGCGACATATTCACGTCGCCGGTTGGATTCTGAATTTTTGGCAGTTGGTCGAGCTCTTTGGTCAGCTCTTTACGCAGGCTGTTTACATCAAAACCGACTTGCATCAGCAGCGGCTTGATCGAACCGCCCTGCTGTTCCAACAATGCTTGCATCAAGTGCACAGGCTCGATAGCCGGATGGTCATGACCAACGGCCAATGACTGGGCATCGGACAACGCCAATTGCAACTTGCTGGTTAATCTATCTATACGCATTCGTCACCTTCCTTATGAGCAGGCCGGAGGGATGGAAACTCCTGAATGAAGAAACCTGCCAGATACCTTAGTAGATGCGGGCGGTTTCGAGAGTTTCAAGCGTATAGAAAATGATGTACGTCAACTGGCAGGCGTTTCGATCCATACCAGAGAGGCGAAACGACCGGTGCGAGGGCTGCGCCGGTAGGAGAAAAAACGCGGGTCGGTGACGGTGCAGAAACCGCCGCCATACACCGCCGTAATGCCGCAACGGGCCAGACGCAGGCGCGCCAGCTCATAGATGTCGGCCATGTAGCGGCCTTCATTGATGCTCGGAACAAAAGCCGCAGCGGCGTCGGGCAGGTCTTTTATAAAGACTTCACGCACTTCGCCGCCGACTTCAAAGGCCTTGGGCCCGATGGCCGGGCCGAGCCAGACCAGTATGTCTTGTGGTTCAACATTGAGGCTTTGCGCCGCCGCTTCAAGCACTCCGGCCGCCAGCCCGCGCCAACCGGCATGGGCCGCAGCGACGCGAGTGCCCGCGCGATCACAGAACAAGGCAGGTAAACAGTCAGCCGTCATTACCGTACAGGCAATGCCGGGGGTGGCTGTCCAGCTGGCATCGGCCTCTGCGATCTGGCCGGGGGTGGCAGGCGCAACGACAACCCCGTGAACCTGGTTAAGCCAGGCGGGCTGTACGTCAAAAATATGGGTCAAGCGTTGGCGGTTATGGGCAACGGCGACGGGGTCGTCGCCCACATGGTCGCCCAGATTGAAGCTGTCGAACGGCGCCACACTGACGCCGCCCGCACGGGTGGTCACACAGGCCCTGACGCCTGCCGGCGCGGGCCAGTCAGGAATCAGGAAGGTGTTCATCCGATAAAAGCCTCACGGTCTTGCTTAAGCAGGGTCAGCAACCAGGTAAAGTCGTCCGGCAATGGCGATTCCCAGCTCATGCGTACACCGCTCGTCGGATGATCCAACTCGAGGAAACGCGCATGCAGGGCCTGGCGCGGGAAGTTTTTAAGCGATTCGACCATGTTCACATTCGCTGCCGGCGGGATACGGAAGCGACCGCCGTAGGCAGGGTCTCCGACCAACGGGAAGTTAATGTGTGCCATGTGTACACGAATCTGGTGCGTGCGACCGGTTTCGAGCTTGACCCGCACATGGGTGTGGGAACGGAAACGCTCAAGCACACGGTAATGACTCACCGCCTGCTTGCCGCCTTCCATCACCGCCATGCGCTGGCGTTGCTGGCCGTGACGGCCGATGGGCGCGTTGATCTTGCCCCCGGCGGTGACGACACCGATCACGATGCACTCATAAATACGGCTGACACTGCGGCTCTGCAACTGTGCAACCAGTTGTGTCTGCGCCTGGATAGTCTTGGCGACCACCATCAGACCGGTGGTGTCTTTGTCGAGGCGATGCACGATCCCTGCACGCGGCACATTCACAATGTCCGGCACGTGGTGCAGCAAGGCGTTGAGCAACGTACCGTCGGCGTGGCCGGCAGCCGGATGCACCACCAGGCCCGCAGGCTTGTTGATCACCAGAATGTCATCGTCTTCGTAAACGATATCCAGAGGGATGTCTTGGGCGACCCATTCACCCTGTGCTTCCTGCTCGGCAGTCAGCTCCAGGATGGCACCCCCGTGGACGATATCACGAGGGCGTATGACGGCTCCGTCCACTGTTAGGCGGCCGTCTTTGATCCAGGCGGAAAGGCGCGAGCGCGAGTGCTCAGCGAATAATTGTGCGGCGACTTGATCGAGGCGTTGGCCACCCAGTTCGGACGGCACCTCTTCGCGAAGTTGAATTTTCTCGGACATGCTCATCAGGACCGCGCCAAGCCTTTGGTTTCGGCTGCGCGCTTGTGGTTAAATACGGCGTCTTTTGCCCCGAGGCTTTTCACGGGGCGCTCATCATAACAGGACGGACCCGCCCAAGACAGCGGCCGTCATAGGGACGCAAGCCGCCATGCAAGTGAAACACCTGCTGCTGATCGCCATCCTCGCACTGACCGCCGCTTGCTCGTCGACAAAAGAAGTCGTTGACGAAAACTTGAGCGAAGTCGAGTTGTACCAGCAGGCGCAGGCCGACCTGGACAACAACAGCTATACCAGTGCCACCGCCAAGCTGAAGGCTTTAGAGTCGCGCTACCCGTTCGGCCGTTATGCCGACCAGGCACAGCTCGAACTGATCTACGCCTACTATAAAAACTCCGAACCGGAAGCGGCCAAGTCCGCCGCCGAGCGTTTTATTCGCCTGCATCCGCAGCATCCAAACGTCGACTATGCCTACTACCTCAAGGGCCTGACCTCGTTTGACCAGGACGTTGGCCTGCTGGCGCGCTTCCTGCCGCTCGACATGACCAAGCGTGACCCTGGCGCTGCACGCGACTCCTACAACGAGTTCGCCCAGCTCACCAGCCGTTTCCCGAACAGCCGTTATGCTCCTGACGCCAAGCAACGCATGATTTACCTGCGTAACCTGCTGGCGGCATACGAAATCCACGTGGCCGACTACTACCTGACCCGTCAGGCCTATGTCGCCGCTGCCAACCGTGGCCGTTATGTGGTTGAGAACTTCCAGGAAACCCCTTCGGTCGGTGACGGCCTGGCGGTGATGGTTGAGTCTTACCAGCGCATGCACCTTGACCAACTGGCTGCCACCAGCCTTGAAGTGCTCAAGGACAACTACCCGAACCACCCAAGCCTGGTGAACGGTGAGTTTGTGCCGCAGGTTTCCGAAGCGGACAACCGGTCATGGCTGAGCAAGGCCACTCTGGGCCTGATCGAGTCGTCGACACCGCTGCCACCGGGTGAAACCCGCGCCAACCTCGACATCCAGAAGCAATACCAGGATGCCAAGGACGCGATTCCGTCGGAGCTCAAAGCCAAAGACGCTGATGGCAACATCATCGAAGACCCGGAAGACACCAGCAAAAGCCGCTCGTGGTTCAGCTACATGACCTTTGGTCTGTTCGACTGAATGTTCGGCAATAAAAAAGAGCCTTTCGAGGCTCTTTTTTTTGTCTATGATTTGCCGCTGTGCGCCCGCCAAGTCCTTGGCTAAACTGGCTGACCTTTTCTCGAATAGCGGATAACCATGCTTCGTTTACTGATCTGGGCTGCTCTGATTGCGGCTGGCGTGTGGTTCTGGCGCAAATACAAAGCCAGCCTCCAGGCGCCTAAAAAACCGGCCGACCCGGGCGCACAACCAATGGTGCGTTGCGCCCACTGCGGCGTGCACCTGCCGCGCGATCGCGCCCTGAGCAAACAGCAGCAATGGTTCTGCTCACAAGAGCACCTGCAGCAAGGGCCACAAGCCCCCCGTTAAAGTCAAAAGCGCGCTCCTACGGTGGTCACGCCTTGTAGGAGCGAGCTTGCCTCGCGATCTTTTGATCTTGCTTTTACGACTGCTGCGCAGCCGAACGTAGCCTCGCAAGGCTCGTCAACTGCTACGGCTTGGTGTGCTTTAAATCCGCCCGGTCGGCGCATACGGCGTCGGGTCGATAATCGGCTCACGGCCCAGCAACAGGTCGGCAAACAACTGACACGACGCTGGCGCCAGCACCAGGCCGTTACGGTAGTGCCCGCAGTTAAGCCACAACCCGTCAAACCCAGACATCCGGCCAATGTACGGGATGCCCTCAGGCGAGCCCGGTCGCAGACCAGCCCAATGCCCCACCAGCTCGGCGTCCGCCAGCGCAGGAATCAGTTCAACAGCCGAAGCCTTTAGACTTTCTAGCGCTACGTCAGTTGGCGTTTTATCAAAGCCTTCGTGTTCCAGCGTACTGCCAATCAAGATATGCCCATCCCGGCGCGGGATCGCATAACGGCCTTTGGCCAAAACCATGCTCGACAGCAGATCTGGCGCGCACTTGTACAAGATCATCTGCCCTTTTACCGGCTCTACTGGCAGCTCCAGACCCAAAAGGCCCAGCAACTCGCCGCTCCAGGCACCCGCCGACAACACCACCTGGTCGCCGCGAATTTCACCCTTCGCGGTGTTCACACCGGCAATGGTGCTGCCCTCACGGATAAACCCCTGAACTTCACAATGCTCATGGATCGTCACATTAGCCATGGCGTGCAGCGCCGCTTTCAGTGATTTCACCAGCCGTGGGTTACGCACGTTCGCCACGTCCGCCATGTAAATTGCCTGCGAATAGCCACCGCCCAGCACGGGCACGGCCTGTTCAACTGCCGGAATCTCAACGGCACTTAAAGGACGACCTTCACGCTGCGCCCACGCCAGCGCTTGCTCTTCGTCTTCAAGGTCCAGCCAGTACAAACCGGTGGTGTGGACTTCGGGGTCGACACCGGTGGTGGTGAACAGACGGTCGGCCAGTTGTGGGTAAAAGTCCTGGGACCAATGCGCCAACGCCGTGACGGCCGGGTTGTAGCGCCAAGGGTACAGGGGCGAGACAATCCCGCCGCCCGCCCATGAAGACTCTTGCCCGACGCCACTGCGATCCAGCAAAACCACGTGTTCAACCTCCGCCGCCAGGTTAAACGCCGTCAGAAGCCCGATCACGCCACCGCCTACAATCACCACTCGTTGCTGCTTAGCCATCTATCCACTCAGCTCAAAAAATGCACATTAATCGTCAGCGCCCCCAACACTGTTGCCTTGTCAGGTCCGGGGCGGCGTTTGTATTGGCTGCCAGGCCCACGTGGTTCAACGTGTAGTCACCACAGGCGTCTCCCGCCATGGGCGAGTCTGCTCGACGTGTCGCCGTCAACAGGTAGGTGTGATCGGCGAGCTCATAGGTCATCAGGTAGTGCTGATTACCCGGGCTGACATTTTCCGCCCCACTGTATAAACCTTTTTTCGTATAAAAACGCTCAAGACTTTGGGATTGCTCTGACAACAGCAATACAAGTTGAGCGCGATAGCCGCGCTTCACTGAGTCGCTGTAAAGCGGATACGCGAACGCGCCAAGGATGCCGATGATCGCGACCACGATCATAAGCTCCATCAACGTGAACCCTGCTCCATACCTTTTCATACCGTTGCCCTTACTGGATTTGCCGCCACATGATGCGTCGAAACTGCTGACGTACGGGTTCGCCCGCCTCGCTGTCTGTTGGCTGATAACGCGCATAAACGCTCTCCAGCACCGTACGTGAAGGGCCGCGCGCCCCAACGGCGGTCACACGGTAAAAGTGCGCTGAAGCAATACCCGGCAAGTGTGCAGGCGTTACGCCCACACCCAGGCTTTGAATACCGAACACGCCATCAGGCGCCTTAAGCCACAGCACACCGGACTGCGGGTCCAGGCCGAGCAAGACCTGCGTGCGGGCCGACAAAGGCGGCACGCATTGAGCCGGCGCGCTGCATACCAGCAGCTCACGCCACTGCGTCTGCACCTGCGCCTCGCCCATGCGCAGCCCCGTTTCCGCGGCCTGCAACGAGTGATTGGCAAACCACACACTGCCCGCCATTTTTTCTTGCTGCACGGCGCTCTGTAAGGAGGTAAGCCCCAGCACACTGAGCAACAGCAACAATGTGAGGCAAACCAACAGGACCATGCCCGACTGTTTACGCGGGTAATCACGCATAACTCCCCCTAACCCAGCCGATTACGCAGGGCCACCACCAGGTGGTAGGTCTGATCCTTTACCCGTGCCTTGGGATCGCGCAGTGTCAGGGCTATTTTCAGGCTGCGGATACTGGCCAAACTACTTGGGCTTTGTTCATAGCGCTGAACCGATGCCCCCGCTGCCGAACTGGCGACACCAAACGTCACCTCAAACGCCGCCACGTTATCCAGCAGCACCGCTTTACCCGGGCCAGTCTTGAGCTGCCCGTTCTCAAACCAGTAAACAACGTTACGTAATGCAAAGGCGGTTTCACCGGGTTCAAGCGGCCCAGGCTGCCCGGCATAGGCCTGTGCATAACGTTTACAGTCTGACACCACCGTCCAGTCCGGCCGGGCGCCCTGCAGGCCGACATCGCCACTGACGAACCGCCACGACCTGGAACCCGCTGCGCCCTGCCATGAAACAGGCGTCTGGAACACCGCAGGCGCATTGATGATGCTGTCTGTCGACAGGCAGCCAAACATGCCAATCATGCGAATTTCCTGCGCGATTTTGCTCAGTACAAAACGGGCGTCTTCTTGGGCGATGGCGGCGGCATACTGCGCAAGGTAAGTCTCACGAGCACTTAAAAAAACCTGAGTGCCCCCCGACACCAGCAGCACGCCCAGCGCCAGGGCAATCAGCAGCTCTAGCAGACCAAACCCGGCATTGCAGCGTGTCATGAGGCACCCACCGCGAACCCGGATGCAATCTGGCTGGTCAGGGTGAATGTTTGCAGCGACTCCCCGGGGCGCCTGTCATCCCATTCCAGTGTGATGGCCACCTCACGCTCATTGATCGCAATGCTGCCCTTGGCACTTGCCCCGCCGAATTGGCGAACATTGCGTTTGAAGTCATTCAAATCCTGGCCCAGCACACTGTGCAAACCCACTCCGGCAGTCGCCCCCGCGTAATCAGCCGCAGGGTTAGCACGAATACGATCCAGCATGTCGTAGGCAATAAAACTGGCCTGGGTGGTCATCAACGCGCTGTCAGTGTGTTTCAGCGCATTCAGCTGTACAGCGGCAGCCCCCAGCAGCCCGCCCGACAAAATAACCGTCGCCACCAGCACCTCAATCAAGGTGACTCCGCGTTGCCAGCGTTTATCCGATCGACTCATGTGTGCCACCCTGGCCTTCACTCGCCGACACGTCCTGTGTCGACCTGCCCAAAGCCTAGCCCTGCACACGGGGCTTACTTGTAGGATCTAGCTGGTAAGGCGCCGGGACTAATCGTCCATTCAGGTCAGCCAACTAACGCTGATAACGCCTTAAACATGCTGAAATCGTTGCGTGAGCGGCACCCGTCATGGCTGGGCTATACCGATACAAGCGCAAGGAATGCGCGAGGGCATGTCCAGGGAGGACAAGGTGTATCAACACGGCATGAGCATGATCCAACTGTTGTTCACGCTGGCGATTGTCGCGATTACCGCGCAATTCGCCGGCCCGGCCTACGGCGTTCTGGTTGAACAGCAACGCCGTCAGGTCGCGGCCGAGCAATTGGCCAGCGGTTTGCGCAACGCGCGCACCGAGGCGCTGGTTCGCCACCACTATGTGGTGGTGCACGCACTGGAAGACGATTGGAGCAAAGGCTGGAGGATTATTCTGGATCAGAGCGGCCTGGGGCATCTGGATGAGAGCAACCCGGTCCTTGCGTACAAGCAAGGCAACACGCAAATACCGATTGCCGGTAATACGCCGGTAAAACATTACGTGCGGTTCAACCCGCTGGGCGAACCGTTATTAAGTGGCGGGGCATTTCAGGCGGGGACGTTGCATATTTGCCAGGCCGACACCGCTCTGAGCCACTACCAGGTGGTACTAGCCAAGAGCGGTCGCATCAGCCTGCGCAGCGATCAAGCGACGCAGGCATTGTGCGCCATGGCTTAAATCAGGGAGCGAACGCGCAGTTCTTTAGGCATCGAGAAGGTGATGTTCTCTTCGCGGCCAGCCAGTTCGTCTGCCCCCGTTGCACCCCAGGCATGCAACTGCTGAATCACACCGCGCACCAGCACCTCAGGCGCCGACGCCCCTGCGGTAATACCAATGTGCTGCACACCGTCAAACCAGCTTTTTTGCAGGTCTTCGGCGCCATCGATCAGGTAAGCCGGGGTGGCCATGCGTTCAGCCAGCTCGCGCAAGCGGTTGGAGTTGGAGCTGTTCGGGCTGCCCACCACCAAGACCACGTCGCACTCGTCGGCCAGTTGCTTGACCGCATCCTGACGGTTTTGCGTGGCGTAGCAGATGTCATCCTTGCGCGGTCCGCCAATGGCCGGGAAGCGCGAACGCAGCGCGTCGATCACACGGCTGGTGTCGTCCATCGACAAGGTGGTCTGGGTCACAAACGCGAGTTTTTCGGGGTTGTTGACGTGCAGGTTGGCGACATCTTTTTCGTCTTCAACCAGATAAATCGCGCCGCCATTGCTCGCGTCGTACTGCCCCATGGTGCCTTCCACTTCCGGGTGCCCGGCGTGGCCGATCAAAATGCACTCACGGCCATCGCGGCTGTAGCGTGCCACTTCGATGTGCACCTTGGTCACCAGCGGGCAGGTGGCGTCGAACACTTTAAGGCCACGGCCTGCCGCTTCGGTGCGCACGGCCTGAGAAACGCCGTGGGCACTGAAAATCACGATGACGTCATCCGGTACCTGGTCCAGCTCTTCAACAAAGATCGCGCCACGGGAGCGCAGGTCTTCGACGACAAATTTGTTGTGCACCACTTCGTGGCGAACATAAATAGGCGGACCGAAGACTTCGAGAGCGCGATTGACGATTTCAATCGCTCGGTCCACCCCAGCGCAGAAGCCACGGGGGTTGGCGAGTTTGATGTGCATGCTGAGCCTCGTGGGTCGCGCAGAAAAATAATGCCAATCAGGCCCGGCACACGCCGGGCTCTGAATTACAGCGCTTTAACGTCTTTGATTTCCACGTCGAAAGTCAGAGTCTTGCCTGACAACGGGTGGTTGAAATCGATGGTCACTTGCTCGTCGTCAAAGGCTTTGACCACACCCGGCAGCTCGGTGTTGGCCGCGTCATTGAAGATCACCAGCAAACCTTCAGACAGGTCCATGTCCTTGAACTGCGAACGTGGAATGATCTGTACATTTTGCGGGTTTGGCTGGCCGAACGCGTTTTCCGGGAGGATCTCCAAGGTGCGTTTGTCGCCCGCCTTGAAGCCAAACAAGGCGGCTTCAAAACCTGGCAACAGGCTGCCATCACCGACCTTGAAGGTCGCCGGGGACTTGTCGAATGTACTGTCGACGGTGTCGCCATTCTCCAGGCGCAATGCAAAATGCAGCGTGACTTCCGTGTTCTGGCCAATACGTTGCTCAGTCATGAGCCGGTTCTCCAGACTTTTTACTTTTGAACATATCCAGTGCCAGCATCACCGCGCCCACGCAAATCGCACTGTCGGCGAAGTTGAAGGCCGGGAAATACCAGCGGTTTTGCCAATGCACCAGAATGAAATCGACCACATGACCGTACACAATCCGGTCATACAGGTTGCCCAGCGCGCCGCCCAAAATCAGCGCCAGCGCAATCGCCAACCAGGTGTCATTGCGCCCAAGGCGCTTGAGCCAGACGATCAGCACGGCACTAACCACAATAGCGATCAGGGCAAATAGCCAACGCTGCCAGCCAGCACTGTCAGCCAAAAAGCTGAAGGCTGCGCCGGTGTTGTAGGCCAGCGTCCAGCTGAACAGGTCCGGGATGACCACGATTTGCTGGTACATCTGCAAGGCGTTGTCGAAATAGACCTTGCTGGTCAGGTCAATGACCAGGACCAGCACAGTCAACCAGAGCCAGCCCAGGCGCCCGAAGCGCCCGGCAGTGCTGGTGTTAGGCATAGTGACGTACCTCGCCGGTGCCGCTGATGTTGTCAACGCAACGGCCGCAGATTTCCGGATGCTCCGGGTTCACGCCCACGTCTTCACGGCAATGCCAGCAGCGCGCGCACTTGGCGTGTGCCGACTTGACCACTTTGAGCTTGAGGCCCGGTACTTCGGTGACCACAGCGTCAGCCGGTGCCAGCGCAAAAGGCGCAACACTGGCGGTGGAGGTGATCAGGACGAAGCGCAGTTCGTTGCTCAGCTTGGACAGGTCAGCGGCCAGTTCAGCTTCGGCGAACAAGGTCACTTCTGCCTGCAAGTTGCCGCCAATGGCCTTGGCTGCGCGTAGGTTTTCCATTTCCTTGTTGACCGCAACCTTGACCGCCATGATCCGCTCCCAGTAGTCGCGGTCCAGCTCGGTGCCTTCCGGCAGTTCGCTCAGGCCGTCATACCAAGTGTTGAGCATGACCGATTCGTTGCGCTCGCCCGGCAGGTATTGCCACAGTTCGTCGGCGGTGAAAGCCAGGATCGGAGCGATCCAGCGCACCAGCGCTTCAGAGATGTGGAACAGCGCGGTCTGGCACGAACGGCGGGCCTTGCTGTTGGCGCCCGTGGTGTACTGGCGGTCCTTGATGATGTCGAGGTAGAAACCACCGAGTTCCTGAACGCAGAAGTTGTGTACTTTGGAGTACACGTTCCAGAAACGGTATTCGCCGTAATGCAGCTCCAGCTCACGTTGCAGCAACAAGGCGCGGTCTACTGCCCAACGGTCCAGCGCGAGCATTTCATCAGCAGGCAGCAGGTCGGTAGCCGGGTTGAAGCCGGTCAGGTTGGAAAGCAGGAAGCGCGCGGTGTTACGGATACGCCGGTAGGCGTCCGCACTGCGTTGCAGGATCTGGTCAGAGACCGCGATTTCGCCCGAGTAGTCGGTCGAGGCTACCCACAGACGCATGATGTCAGCGCCCAAGGTGTCGTTGACCTTCTGCGGTGCAATCACGTTGCCCAGCGACTTGGACATTTTGCGGCCCGCTTCGTCCACGGTGAAACCGTGAGTCAGCAGTTCGCGGTACGGTGCGTGGTTGTCGATGGCGCAGCCGGTCAGCAACGACGAGTGGAACCAGCCACGGTGCTGGTCGGAACCCTCAAGGTACAGATCGGCACGCGGGCCGGTCTCGTGGCCCATCGGGTGCGAACCGCGCAGCACGTGCCAATGGGTAGTACCCGAATCGAACCATACGTCCAGCGTGTCGCTGATTTTGTCGTACAGCGGCGCTTCGTCGCCCAACAGCTCGGCAGCGTCCAGTTTGAACCAGGCTTCGATGCCTTCGACTTCAACGCGCTTGGCCACTTCTTCCATCATTTCGACGGTACGTGGGTGCAGTTCACCGCTTTCCTTGTTCAGGAAAAACGGGATCGGCACGCCCCAGTTGCGTTGACGCGAGATGCACCAGTCTGGACGGTTGGCGATCATCGAATGCAGACGCGCCTGGCCCCAGGCCGGTACGAACTGGGTGTCTTCGATGGCTTGCAGTGCGCGGGTACGCAGGGTCTCGCCCGCTACCGGCTCTTTGTCCATCCCGATAAACCACTGCGCGGTTGCGCGGTAGATCAGCGGGGTTTTGTGACGCCAGCAGTGCATGTAGCTGTGGCTGATGGTTTCGGTGAACATCAACGCGTCGACTTCGGTCAGCTTGTCGATGATGTTCTGATTGGCTTTCCAGATGAACTGGCCACCGAAGAACTCCAGCGACGGCACGTACACGCCATTGCTTTGAACCGGGTTGATGATGTCGTCGTTAACCATGCCATAGGCTTTGCAGGTCACGAAGTCGTCTACGCCGTAAGCCGGTGCGGAGTGAACCACGCCGGTGCCAGCGCCCAGTTCAACGTACTCAGCCAGGTAAACCGGCGACAGACGGTCGTAGAACGGGTGACGGAAGTTGATCAGTTCCAGTGCCGAACCGGTGGTGGTGGCGATCACCGAACCTTGCAAGTTGTAACGCGCCAGGCTCGATTCAACCAGTTCTTCAGCGAGCACCAACAGTTTGTCGCCCACGTCGACCAGCGCGTAGGTGAACTCCGGGTGCACGTTCAGCGCCTGGTTGGCCGGGATGGTCCACGGGGTGGTGGTCCAGATCACGATCGCAGCCGGCTTGCTCAAGGTTGCCAGGCCAAAGGCCTCGGCGAGCTTGGCGTCATCGGCAACCGGGAAGGCAACGTCGATGGCCGACGACTTTTTGTCCTGGTATTCGACTTCTGCTTCAGCCAGGGCCGAGCCGCAATCGAAGCACCAGTTCACCGGCTTCAGACCTTTGAAGACGAAACCGCCTTTGACGATTTCGGCCAAGGCACGGATTTCACCGGCCTCGTTTTTGAAGTCCATGGTTTTGTACGGGTTGGCGAAGTCACCCAGCACACCCAGACGGATGAACTCGGACTTCTGGCCTTCGATCTGCTCGGTCGCGTAGGCACGGCACAGCTCGCGGGTTTTATCCGCGGACAGGTTTTTACCGTGAGTCACTTCGACCTTGTGCTCAATAGGCAGACCGTGACAGTCCCAGCCCGGTACGTACGGCGCATCGAAACCGGCGAGGGTTTTCGAACGCACGATCATGTCTTTCAGGATTTTGTTCAGCGCATGACCGATGTGAATCGTACCGTTGGCGTACGGAGGACCGTCATGAAGTACGAACTTCGGACGATCCTTACTAATCTCGCGCAACTTCCCGTACAGGCCAATGCTGTCCCAGCGCTGCAAAATTTGCGGTTCGCGCTGTGGCAGGCCGGCCTTCATTGGGAAGGCTGTGTCCGGAAGGTTTAACGTGGATTTGTAGTCGGTCATTTCAGGCTCTTTTTAAGCGGTTGACCCAGCCAAAAGGCTCGGGCGGCGGCGACGTCCGCATTGATCGCCGTCTTGAGCGCCTCCAGGGAGGCAAAACGCTGCTCATCACGCAGCTTGTGGTGGAATGCCACGGTCAATCGCTGGCCATACAAATCGCCAGCGAAATCCAATAGATGTACTTCAAGATGGGCGTTGCCATCCCCTGCTACGGTAGGTCTGACGCCGATATTAGCGACGCCGGGCCAGGTTTTACCGTCGATCTCGACGCTCACCAGATACACCCCGGTCAACGGAACACGACGACGCTTGAGCTGGATATTGGCGGTTGGCGTGCCCAATTGGCGCGCCAGCTTTTGCCCGTGCAACACCGTGCCGGCAATCTGGAACGGGCGGCCCAGCAAGCGCTCTGCCTGGGCGAAATCGCCCTTGGCCAGCGCATCACGCACTTGGGTGCTGCTGATGCGCACGCCGTCCAGCTCAACGGTTTGCGCGGCTTCGACGGTAAAGTTCTGCATGACGCCTGCTTGTTGCAGGAAGTCAAAATCACCGATCCGGTCGCAGCCAAAGCGGAAGTCGTCACCGACCTCAAGGTGCTGCACACCCAGACCATCGACCAGGATCGTGTCGACAAACTCGGCCGCGCTGAGCTTGCACAGGCGTTGATTGAACGCCAGGCACAGCACCCGATCAACCCCGGCGTCAGCCAACAGCTGCAATTTGTCGCGCAGGCGGGCCAGACGCGCCGGAGCGGTTTCAGGGGCAAAGAATTCGCGCGGCTGGGGCTCAAAAATCACCACGCAGCTGGGCACGCCCAACTCCAGTGCACGTTCACGCAGCCGCTCCAGGATAGCCTGGTGACCACGGTGTACACCGTCAAAGTTGCCAATAGTGGCGACACAGCCCCGATCTTGGGGCCGCAGATTGTGAAGGCCTCGAACCAGCTGCATAACGCGCTTCTTGCTCATAAAGTGGCCGATTATAACCACACCCAGCCCGTGACGACAGGCGACAGCGCAAGGCAAATCAGGTCAAACCGACAAAATAGACGTTTGACTGCAATTTTCCTTACATCAGAGACTTGCGGGCGAAATCCTTCAAACGCAAGCCCAACAGCAACAACATACCGAAATAAGCCAGAATGCCCGCCGCCACCAAGCCGCCAAGACGCATAAAACGCTCGAGCATATGGCCTTGATCCCAGGCGGGCATAACGTGCATCAAGCCCATCAGCACCGCCGACATCACGGCAACCGCCAACACCAGTTTGAACAGGTACAGCGACCAGCCCGGCTGGGCGATAAACAGTTTTTGCTTGCGCAACTGCCAGAACAGCAGCCCGGCGTTGATGCACGCGCCCACGCTAATGGCCAAGGCAAGCCCGGCGTGCTGCAGCGGCACGATAAATACAAGGTTGAGCAATTGCGTGACCACCAGGGTGAACACGGCAATTTTTACCGGAGTGCGGATGTTTTGTTGAGCATAGAAGCCGGGCGCCAGCACCTTGATCAGGATCAGCCCGAGCAAACCGACCGAGTACGCCATCAAGGCGCGCTGGGTCATCGCCGCATCCAGGGCACTGAACTCACCGTATTGAAACAGCGAGACGGTCAGCGGTTCCGCCAGGATCGCCAAGGCCAGCGCACACGGCAACACCAGCAAAAAGCACAGACGCAGCCCCCAGTCGAGAATTCGCGAGTATTCCTGACGGTCTTTATTAGCGTAGGTCTTGGACAGCGTTGGCAGCAGGATTGTGCCCAATGCCACCCCGAGTACACCGGACGGCAATTCCATCAAGCGGTCTGCGTAGTACATCCAGGACACCGACCCGGCCACCAGAAAGGAGGCAAAAATCGTGTTGATGATCAGCGAAATCTGACTGACCGACACCCCCAGAATGGCCGGCACCATCTGTTTCATCACGCGCCATACGCCGGTATCGCGCAAATTGAGGCGCGGCAGCACCAGCATGCCGATTTTTTTCAGGTGCGGGAGCTGGAACAGCAACTGCGCAAGGCCACCGGCCAGCACCGCCCAGCCCAACGCCATTACCGGCGGGTCAAAGTACGGGGTCAGGAACAGGGCAAAGATGATCATGCTGACGTTGAGCAGCGTCGGCACAAACGCCGGCACCGAGAAGCGGTTCCAGGTATTGAGGATCGCCCCGGCCAGCGATGACAACGAGATCAGCAATATATAAGGAAAGGTCACCCGCAACATGTTGGAGGTGAGCTCAAACTTCTCGGGCGTGCTGGCAAACCCTGGCGCCGTGGCCCAAATCACCCAGGGCGCAGCCAGTATGCCCAGCAAGGTGACGATGGCGAGCACCAGCGTCAGCAGCCCGGCGACATAGGCCACAAAGGTGCGCGCGGCCTCCTCGCCCTGCTGATTTTTGTATTCGGCCAGAATCGGCACAAACGCTTGCGAAAAAGCGCCTTCGGCGAAAATCCGGCGCAGCAGATTGGGCAGTTTAAAGGCAATAAAGAACGCATCTGTGGCCATACCCGCGCCAAACATGCGCGCCACGATGGTGTCCCGGACAAAGCCCAGAACCCTTGAAATCATGGTGATGGAGCTAACAGCAGCCAACGACTTGAGCAAATTCATTGAAAGAGTTTTTGCCTTTAGAGAAAGAGCAGGCGAACAAAGCGTTCACTTATGCGATACTGCGCGCCGCAACAGCACAGAGCCAAGCTCGCGAGTTTACAGGTCAAGCGCCGGAAATAAATCTCCCGTCTCCCTCGATCAACCACTCAGCGGCTCGAATCAATCGCCCTTGACAAGAGTTGTCGTCATCGGCATGATTCGCGGCCTATTTTGTTTGTTAATTCCAAAAGTCTTTCGAGGAGCTCGACGGTGGCCAACACACCTTCCGCCAAAAAACGTGCAAAACAGGCTGAGAAGCGTCGCAGCCACAACGCCAGCCTGCGTTCCATGGTTCGTACCTACATCAAGAATGTAGTTAAAGCCATCGACGCAAAAGACGCTGTTAAAGCGCAAGCTGCTTATGTTCTGGCTGTCCCTGTTATCGACCGTATGGCCGATAAAGGCATCATCCACAAGAACAAAGCTGCTCGCCATAAGAGCCGCCTGAATGGCCACGTCAAGGCGTTGAACCTTGCGACTGCTGCTTAAGCGATAAGCTTTTAAAAAAACCGACCCTAGGGTCGGTTTTTTATTGCCTGCGATTTGGTAAAACCTTGTAGGAGCGAGCCTGCTCGCGATCTTTTGAGGTTAAAAGATCAAAAGATCGCAGCCTTCGGCAGCTCCTGCACAGTCACTTACCGCTTTTATCAGCGCTGTGGCCACGGCAAGATCGGGATCGCAGTCACTGCGTTCTGCGGGCTGCCTTCGATCAGGCGGTCGCTGTACACCAGATACACCAGCGTGTTGCGCTTCTTGTCGAGAAAGCGCACCACTTGCATGGTCTTGAAGACCAGCGAAGTGCGCTCTTTGAACACCTCTTCGCCATCCTTCAAATCGCCCTTGAAGCTGATCGGGCCGGTCTGACGACACGCCAATGACGCTTCAGCGCGATCTTCCGCCAAGCCCAGACCACCCTTCATGCCGCCAGTCTTGGCCCGCGACAGGTAGCAGGTCACGCCATCCACCTTCGGATCATCGAATGCCTCGACCACAATGCGGTCGTTCGGCCCAACAAATTTGAACACGGTCGACACCGTGCCAATTTCTTCAGCCGATGCCAACAAAGGCACCGCCAAGATCAAACCCAACAGACCGCTAAGCAAGCGCATTCAACACCTCAATTCACACCAGGATCAGGTTATCGCGGTGAACCAACTCCGGCTCAGCCATGTAACCCAACAAGCCAACAATCGCATCAGACGACTGCCCAATAATTTTTTGCGCTTCAGCCGCACTGTAGTTGGCCAGGCCACGGGCAATTTCTCGCCCATCAGGCGCCACACACACCACCATTTCGCCACGACGGAACCCGCCCTGCACGGCTTTGACGCCCACCGGCAGCAAGCTTTTATGCCCTTCGGACAATGCCGCCACAGCACCGGCATCCAGCACCAGGGTGCCGCGCGTTTGCAGATGCCCGGCCAGCCACTGCTTGCGCGCCGCCAGCATGCCACGCTCAGGCGACAACAATGTACCCAGGCGCTCGCCTGCCTTCAGACGGTCCAGCACACGCTCCAGGCGACCACCCACAATGATGGTATGCGCCCCGGAACGTGCCGCCAGGCGCGCCGCACGCAGTTTGGTCTGCATACCGCCGCGACCCAACGCACCACCGGTGCCGCCCGCCACTGCATCCAGCGCAGGATCATCGGCGCGCGCCTCATAGATAAGCTTGGCGTCCGGATTGTTACGCGGATCCGCATCGAACATACCGTCACGGTCGGTCAGGATTACCAGCAGGTCAGCCTCGACCAAGTTGGCCACCAGCGCCGCCAGCGTGTCGTTGTCGCCAAAACGGATTTCGTCAGTGACCACGGTGTCGTTTTCGTTGATCACCGGGATCACACCCAACTCAACCAAAGCGCGCAAGGTGCTGCGGGCGTTCAGGTAGCGCTTGCGATCAGACAGATCGTCATGGGTCAGCAGAATCTGCGCCGTGTGCCGCGAATGCTCGGCAAAGCTCGACTCCCACGCCTGCACCAAGCCCATCTGGCCAATCGCAGCGGCCGCCTGCAGCTCGTGCATTGCACTGGGTCGGACCGTCCAGCCCAAGCGGCTCATGCCGGCCGCCACCGCGCCCGATGACACCAGCACCAACTCTACGCCCGCCTCATGCAAGGCCACCATCTGCTCGACCCACACGCCCATCGCGGCGCGATCCAGGCCCTTGCCATCTGCTGTCAGCAATGCGCTGCCGATTTTCACGACCCAACGCTGCGCACCTGTCACCTTGCTCCGCATCATCATCCAACCTATGCCTGAGAGCAGCGCGACCGAGCGCCACCCATGGATTTATTCTTGATTACAGTTTCACAGATACCAAAACGCCGCTCAATTGAGCGGCGCTGTAGTTTACTGCAACGAATCAGTCGCGGACGTAAATGATTTCTGGACCATCTTCGTCATCAACATCTTCTTCGTCCCAGTCATCATCACCCATGTCATGGACGCTCTTCACGCCGCTGCGACGCAGGGCACGCTTGTCATCCAGGGCTTGAAGCTGCGCACGCGCTTCGTCTTCGATGCGCTGATCAAGATCAGCCAGCTCTTCCTTGTACACCGGATCATTGGCCAGACGGTCAGCACGATCTTCAAGATAGCGCATGATGTCGTGGCACAGCTTGTCGGTACCGATTTTGGCAATCGCCGAAATCACGTACACCGGGCCGGTCCACTCCAGGCGATCAACCACTTCTTTAACGCGCGCATCGTGCTCGTCTTCCGGCAGCGAGTCGCACTTGTTCAGCACCAACCAACGGTCACGCTCAGCCAGCGACGGGCTGAACTTGATCAGTTCATTAACGATCACTTCAGCGGTATCAGCCGCGCTGTCAGTGCCTTCAACCGGCGCCATGTCGACGAGGTGCAGCAACAGACGGGTACGCGCCAAGTGCTTGAGGAAGCGAATCCCCAGGCCCGCGCCATCCGAAGCACCTTCGATCAAGCCCGGAATGTCGGCAATCACAAAGCTCTTCCAGCGATCAACGCTCACTACACCCAGGTTTGGCACCAGAGTGGTGAACGGGTAATCAGCCACTTTAGGCTTGGCCGCAGACACCGAACGAATAAAGGTACTTTTGCCCGCATTCGGCAAGCCCAGCAGACCGACGTCAGCCAGTACTTTCAATTCCAGCTTGAGGTCACGCTGCTCACCCGGCTTACCCGGTGTGGTTTGGCGTGGCGCACGGTTGGTACTGGATTTGAAACGGGTGTTGCCCAGGCCGTGCCAGCCGCCGTGTACAACCAGCAAACGCTGACCCGCAACCGTCAGGTCACCAATGATTTCCTGAGTACCAGCGTCAATGACGGTAGTACCCACCGGCACACGCAGTACCAGGTCTTCGCCCTTACGGCCGGTGCAATCGGTGCTGCCACCGTTAGAGCCACGCTGCGCGTCAAAGTGACGGGTGTAGCGGTAGTCAACCAGGGTGTTCAGGTTCTCGTCAGCGACCATGTAGATCGAGCCGCCGTCACCACCATCACCACCGTTAGGACCACCGTTTTCGATGAACTTCTCACGACGGAAACTCATGCAACCGTTGCCACCGTCGCCTGCTTTTACTTTGATCGATACTTCATCTACAAACTTCATAACAAAACACGCCTCTCGTCATCAGGACGAGCCGATTAAAACCAAGACATAAGACTCTTGCAAAAATGAGCGCAGCGACCCAATCAACAGCCGTTAAATCCAGCGCCTAAGCCCATACAAACAGTTTTGCAAGAGACTCACCCCACAAACGAAAAAGCCCCGTCGCAAGACAGGGCTCTTCCAGCTACCAAGCTATTACGCTGCGACGACTTCAGTCTTCGGAACGATGCTTACGTAGCGGCGACCGAAGGCGCCTTTAACCTGGAACTTGATCACGCCTTCCACTTTCGCGAACAGGGTGTGATCTTTGCCCATACCAACGCCGTAGCCAGCGTGGAATTGGGTGCCGCGCTGACGCACGATGATGTTGCCCGGAACGATAGCCTGGCCGCCATACATCTTCACGCCAAGGCGTTTGGCTTCTGAGTCGCGACCGTTACGGGTACTACCACCAGCTTTTTTGTGTGCCATGAGTCAATTCTCCTAGTGAGGAATTAGGCTGAAATTAAGCCTGAATACCGGTGATTTTGATCTCGGTGTACCACTGGCGGTGGCCCATACGCTTCATGTGGTGCTTACGACGACGGAACTTGATGATGCGTACTTTATCGTGACGACCTTGGGAGATCACTTCAGCAACAACAGTGGCGCCAGCAACAACTGGAGCGCCGATATTTACGTCGTCGCCATTGGCGACCAACAGAACGCGATCAAAAGTGACGGATTCGCCAGTAGCGACTTCCAGTTTCTCGATCTTCAGGTATTCACCCGGTGCTACTTTGTATTGCTTGCCACCAGTAACGATTACTGCGTACGACATGGTATTTCTCCGATAATCCTGCTCACCCAGCGCTTTATAGGTAAAGGTATTGGCTGGCATGGCTGCATGGGGCTGGAACGGCCCAAGTGCAATTGCGTAAGGCAGGTGCTGCCCAGGAAGTTCAGGGTGCGCGATTGTACGCAAGCCTCGCGGGTGTTGCAAGGGGCCGTCCATCGCGCCTTGACAGGCCCAGCCCCCCGACCTAGCATGCCGCGCAACCCTTCTGGAGCACCTGTCGCTGATGCAACCCCAAGCTTTCTACCGCGCGGTGGCGGACGATTTTAGCGCCGTCGACGGCATCATCAAGAAGCAGCTGACTTCACGCGTACCGCTGGTCTCAAAAATTGGCGACTACATCACTTCGGCCGGCGGCAAACGCCTTCGTCCTTTATTAGTGTTGTTGTGCGGCAAGGCCCTGGGCCGTGAAGGCGATGACCTGCGCTTGCTGGCTGCCACCATTGAGTTCCTGCACACCGCGACCCTGCTGCATGACGACGTAGTCGACATGTCCGGCATGCGCCGTGGCCGCAAGACCGCCAACGCCACCTGGGGCAACGCCCCGAGCGTGCTGGTGGGCGACTTCCTGTACTCGCGCTCCTTCGAAATGATGGTCGAGCTGGGCTCGATGCCGGTGATGAAGATTCTTTCACAAGCCACCCGCATCATTGCCGAAGGCGAAGTGTTGCAGTTGTCCAAGGTCCGCGACGCCAGCACCACCGAAGAAACCTACATGGAAGTCATCCGTGGCAAGACCGCCATGCTCTTTGAAGCATCGACCCACAGCGCCGCCGCGCTGGCCGGTGCAACCCCTGAGCAACGCGAAGCCTTGCGCACGTTTGGCGACCACCTGGGCGTGGCTTTCCAACTGGTTGACGACCTGCTCGACTACCGTGGTGACGCCGAAACCCTGGGCAAAAACGTCGGTGACGATCTGGCAGAAGGCAAACCAACCTTGCCGCTGATCTACACCATGCGTGAAGGCACGCCCGAGCAGGCTGCTCTGGTGCGTACGGCCATTCAAAAAGGCGGCATTGAAGACCTCGAAAGCATTCGTGCTGCAGTGGAAGCCTCTGGCTCGCTGGAATACACCGCACAATTGGCCCGCGACTTCGTTGCCCGCGCCATTGCCTGCCTTGAAGCCCTGCCGCCAAGCGAATACCGCGATGCGCTGGTTGAGCTGAGTGAGTTTGCGGTAGCCCGAACACACTGATCCTTGTAGCCGCTGCCGCAGGCTGCGATAAGGGACGCAGGACCTTCAAAAATTGAGGGTCGCTGCGCAACCCATCGCAGCCTGACGGCAGCGGCTACAGTGTTCGCCGTTCTTGCCCCACCCCTTCGGCACAAAAACCCTATATAATGCGCGCCTTTTAGCCATCCTGACTTTTAAGGAGCTTTAGTGAGCACGTTGCCACCCTGCCCAAAATGCAATTCCGAATACACCTACGAAGACGGCGCACAGCTGATCTGCCCGGAATGCGCCCATGAGTGGTCCGCCAACGGCGACGCTGACGAAGCCAGCGATGTAAAAGTCTACAAAGACTCCGCAGGCACAGTGCTGAACGACGGCGACACCATCACCGTGATCAAGGACCTGAAGATCAAGGGCACGTCCCTGGTGGTCAAAGTGGGCACCAAGGTTAAAAACATCCGCCTGTGCGATGGCGATCACGACATCGACTGCAAAATCGACGGCATCGGCCCGATGAAGCTCAAGTCCGAGTTCGTGCGCAAAGTCTGATCCTGTGGCTGACCTTCCTGCGTCCGCGCAGGAAGGGGTCATTCCCCGCAACACTTTCCCCGCCCCGCCCAAAAGCCAGCCGACGTTGACCCACAGCAGTTTTTACGTAGAAAAAAAAGAAATCCGCCAATAGGCACTTGCTATTAACTGAATAAGAATTATTCTCATTGTCATTCATCTAGGAGATGACAACGATGACTTATTTAATTGATGCATGGCTGGACCGTCCACACCCTTACCTGCGAATCCTGCACCGGGAAACCGGCGAAGTCTGCGCGGTACTGGAAGAAGAAGCGCTGAACGAACTGCAAGACCAGGGAGACCTGGACCTCAACGGCCTCAACTCAAGCGAGCCGCTGGTGCTCAAAGAGCTGGTGCGTAACCTGTTCCTGTTTTGCTATGCCCGGGCATTGCGCCCCATCGGCACCGCAGAACCTCACGAACACCACGCCAAAATAGAACTATGACCGCACAATGCTAAACGGCCCTGTAGGAGCGAGCTTGTCTCGCGAGCTTTTAAAAGATCAAAAGATCGCGAGGCAAGCTCGCTCCTACAGCTAGCTAGAGCGCTGTGTGCTTACAGAACGTCCAGCAGCTCAACGTCGAATACCAGCACGCTGTGCGGAGCAATGCTGCCAACGCCTTGCGCGCCGTAAGCCAGTTCGCTCGGCACGTAGATGCGCCATTTGCTGCCGGCGTTCATCAGTTGCAGGGCTTCGGTCCAGCCAGCGATCACGCCGCCAACCGGGAATTCAGCAGGCTGGCCGCGCTCGTAGGAGCTGTCGAACACAGTGCCGTCGATCAGGGTACCGTGGTAGTGAACACGTACAGTGTCTTCGCGGGTTGGCTTGGCGCCTTCACCAGCGGTCACAACTTCAAATTGCAGACCGGAAGCCAGCGTGGTGATGCCATCTTTCTTGGCGTTTTCTGCCAGGAAAGCCTTGCCTTCGCCTGCTGCTGCTTCTGCCTTGGCAGCCGCTTCAGCTTGCATGATCTCGCGGATCACTTTGAAGCTGGCCGACATTTCTTCCTGGCCTACACGGCTTTCTTTGCCCGCGAAAGCGTCGGTCAGGCCCGCCAGGATGGCGTCCAGGCTAACACCCGGTGGCGGGTTGTCGCGCAGTTGGTCACCCAGCTGACGGCCAATGCCGTAGCTAACGCGCGTTTCGTCGGTCGACAGATTTACTTCGGACATAACACTGCTCCGCTATAGAGCGACTCAAAAAAGCCGTTTTTCAACCGCTTTCTCCCAGCCGCCCAAAACCAAAAAAGGGCGAGCAGACTACCACAGCCCCCAAAGCCTTCGCAGCCCGGGTTCGTGTGCTGCCCGTCACGACAACCACATCAGTGCTTGGTCAGCTTGTCGAGGTAGCCCATGGCGAACGCCGACACCACAAACGTCATGTGGATAATCACGTACCACATCAGGTATTGGGTTTCGATGTTGCGCGCATCCATGAACACCCGCAGCAGGTGGATCGAGGAAATGGCCACAATCGACGCTGCGACTTTCATCTTCAGCGAGGTAGAGTCCATGGTGCCTAGCCAGCTAAGCTTCTCTTTGTTGGTGTCGATGTCCAGTTGCGAGACAAAGTTCTCGTAGCCCGAGATCATCACCATCACCAACAGGCCGCCTACCAGCGCCATGTCGATCAGCGACAGAATGACCAGGATCAAGTCCGATTCAGTTAGCGCGAACACGTTTGGGATAACGTGAAACACTTCCTGGAAGAATTTCAACGCCAACGCCAGTAAACCCAGGGATAACCCGAAGTAAATCGGCGCCAAAATCCAGCGTGAGGCGTACATTGCATTTTCGATAAAGCGTTCCATTGAATCTCGCAGGCTGTAAAAAAAATGGGCGCGAGTATATCAGCCACAAATGGGCAGAGATAAAGCAGCAGACACAGTCAGTAAAAACATTTTCTGCTAGTGTCGACCTCATCAGCATCGTTTACGGACAGGAAAACTGAACAATGTATCTGCGATTCCCCTTGGTCTGTCTCGGGCTTTCCACCGCTTTGCTCATGACGGGCGGCTGTTCGCCTGGCGACAAACACCCACAGGCCAGCCTGGAAGAAAGAACCGCAGCGTTCGAAAAGAGCCTCGATGCCATCAAGGACCCGCAGCTTAAAGACGCCGTGGCCGACCTCGGCGGCTCATTGCTGCTGCTGGAACGCGCCCGCATCAAGCTGGACGGCAAACCGGTCGACACCGAATACGGCACTGATGAACTCGCGCAACTCAAGCATTACCCCAACAGCCAGGCCCTGAGCGACACCTACATCAACGGCCTGTTTGTGGTGCGCAAAAACTCCAGTTCCGATTACCTGACCGATCTGGAGCCGATCTTCCCGTTCAGCCAGAACAACGAATCCGATTTTCCGTTCCCGCATGCGCTGGAATGGCAGTCCGTGACGCTGAGCAACAAGCAAGTGGTGCCGTTCCAGGCGGAATGGTCAGAGACCGATTCCGGGATCCAGCTCAGCCCCTCCAGCGCCAACCTGAGCAACCCTGACGACCTCACCATCACCTACCCCTACATCGACGGCGTCGAAACCTCGAATATCCAGCAGCCTCAGCCCGTCACGCTGCACGGCGAAGCCGAAGTCATCGCCCCCGGTAAAGTGGTCAACCTCACCCTCACCAGCAAAGACGTGGGTAAAACCCGCACCGAGGGCAACATCAGCGTCACCCTGCTGGCGTTGGGTAAAAACTTTGCGGAAGTCGACATCAACAACAGCGCCCCGCTGGCCGAAGCCGTACGCGATACCGAACTCAACCCGCTGATCATCCAGGCCCGCGACGCGACCGGGCAGTACCTGGCCCGTGCAGGCTCCATCGACGAAAACGCCGAGCAACTGGCGTTCTACCAACAGCAACTGGCCGAAATGCTCAAGCAAACGGCCTGGAGCGATGAGTTCAGCAAAAAGCTCGACGACGAACAAAAAACCTTTGATAGCCAACACCCGCATCACTACAGCAAGGTGTATTTCAACGGTCCGATTGAAAACGTCGACATCAGCGTGCTCGACTTCTCGACCGCCAATGTCACCCGCAAAACCCTCGACCTGCCCGTGGTGCGGCTCGACAAAAACGTTGTAGGCAAAGACATCCAGGCGCTGCCGCTGTCGGTGGTGGTGTATGACGACCAAGCCGTCAACTACCTCAAAGACGCCACCCTGGACCCTGAGCACCTGAAAAAAAGCGTGGTCATCAGTCAGTCGGTCGATGACGCCAGCGCCGCCACCCTGGAGTTCAGCCACCCGCCGACCTTCAATGACGAACTGCTGGGCGAACTGCCTGACTCGGCCGACACCCCGGTAACCTTCTTTGCTGAAGACCAGAACGGTAAACGCGGTGAACCGCTGGAACTGCCGGCCGAAGCCTTCGACGCCGACCCGAAAACCGGCGTCATCACCTACGACCTCAACCTGTTCCCGGAAACCCCGGCCTACGCCATCGGCTCAATGCCGCTGTATGTGGCCGATATTGCCAAGCACACCCTGGACGTCGCCCACCTACCCAAAGGGCTGGAGCTAAAAGGCAACGCGCTGGTGGTCGATCAGGCGCTGTTCCCGTCCGATGCCTGGCGCTTTTACGCCAAGGACGATACCGGCAACTACCTCAAGGAAGTCCTGGCTGTGAGCCACAGCGAAGAACCCAATGGCCCGGCCATCTTCGACGTGCACTACTTCTACGGCCACCCGACCCAGATCGAGAGCTACGCACGCACCGCTCTGGAGCCTGTGGAGTACGGCTTTGAGGCCAAGCTGGAGAAAGTCCCCGAGGTCACGCCACCGCGCTGACAGACGCCTCAGCGCGAAGCCGGGCGGCGCTCACCATTGATCTGACGCAACTGGGCCTGCACATGCAGGCACCAGATTTGCGGCGTATCGGCTAACCGATAGCCGTGCAGGGTCAGGCTTTCAACAATGGATTGCAGAATGGTTTCGGCCACAAACGGGCCGCGAAACGGGCCTTGGGATTTGATCGTGGTTGGCTGCTCGCCCGACAAACCTGCCGCGAACAGAAGTGCCCACAGGCCAGTATTGCCTGCCAAAGGGCGAATACTGCACTCAATGCGAGTTTCCAGCCCCAGACATTGGCGGGTAAGGCAAAGGTTGCGCGACATGGCGGCGCCCCTCGTAGAGCCTGCTTCAGACGACACTTACCTGAGCATAGAAGCAAAACCCCGCCCGCAGAGGGCGCCAAGACCAACGGCTTAACACCTGCCCGCAACGGCTCTTGTAGCCGCTGACGAGGAACGAAGGCTGCGATGCGGGCCGCAGGACAGCCGTCTGACGGTCGTTTGGCACATCTCGCAGCCTCATGCTTCGGCAGCGACTACAGACGCCATGGGGTCAAGCCGGTTTTTTCGCCGCCAGGGCTTCGGCCAGCAGTTCTTTCTCGGCGTCTTTGAGGTCGTCGTCGTTGATCATTTCGGCAATCACCCGCAAACGCTCAACCACCCGGGCGTTGACGCTGCCTTCGGGGAACTGGCCCTCTTCATCCGGCTCACCGGCAGGCTCGCCCACCAGCAGGCTCAAGGCTTCGTCTGCCTGACGCACGGCGTACACGTGGAACTTGCCTTCACGCACGGCCTTAAGCACTTTCTCATCAAGCATCAGGGTGGCGACGTTGGCTTGCGGAATGATCGCCCCCTGCTCCCCGGTCAGGCCGCGGGCTTCGCAGAGCCGGAAGAAACCTTCGATCTTCTCGTTCACCCCGCCAACCGCCTGCACTTCACCAAACTGATTGATCGAGCCGGTGATCGCAAAGCACTGCTTGAGCGGCGTTTTGGAGAGTGCCGAAATCAACGTGCAGGCTTCACCCAAAGAAGCACTGTCGCCATCGACGTAGCCGTACGACTGTTCCAGGGCAATGCTCGCCGAAATCGCCAGCGGGAACTCCTGGGCATAGCGGCTGCCCAGGTAGCCGGTCAAAATCATCACTCCTTTGGAGTGAATCGGCTGCCCGAGGTTAACCTCGCGCTCAATGTCGACAATGCCGCTGCCCCCCGGATACACCGTGGCCGAAATCCGCGCCGGTACACCGAATGCCGAGTCACCGACTTCCAGCACGGTCAGCCCGTTGCACTTGCCCACCGCCGCACCGTCGGTGTCGATCAGAATGATCCCCGCCAGCATGTCGTCCAGAATACGCGCCGACACGCGCCCGGTCCGGGTCGCCTTAGCCTTGAGGGCACGTTCAATGTGGCCCGCATCGGTCATTTCATCGTTGGCCAGATGGCGGATAAAGTCCGCTTCGCTAACCAGTTGGAACAGGTCGCCAATGCGCGCCGACAAACGCCCCTGATGCTCGGCCAGACGCGCGCTGTAGGTCGCCAGACGCGCCACCGCGCCTGCCGTCAGCGGCGCCATGCCTTCTTCTGATGTGCGCGTGGTCAGCAACTGGGCGAACTGCTCCAGGCTTTCATCGACCATCGGGATGTCTTCGTCGAAGTCCACCAACACCCGAAACATCTCCTGGAAGTCCGGGTCCAGGTCTTGCAGCGTGTAGTACAGCTGGCGGGCACCAATGATGATGACCTTGACCTGCAGCGGGATCACCTGCGGGCTCAAGGTCACGGTGGCCATGCGCCCCAGTTCGCCCAGCGGCGATTCCATTTTCAATTTGCGCGACTGCAACGCACGCTTCAGCGCATCCCAGACAAACGGCTCGCTGAGCATTTTTTCAGCTTCAAGGATCAAAAAGCCGCCGTTGGCACGGTGCAAGGCACCCGGGCGCAATTGCCGGTAGGTGGTGTACAGCGCGCCTTGGTCGGTGCTGTATTCGATGCGGCCAAAGAGGTTGTCGTAGGTCGGGTGCGGCTCGAACACCACCGGCGCGCCGCCGCTCATCGGCTGGCCCACCACCAGGCTCGGCAGGTACTGCTCTTCGAGCAGCTTGCGCGCCTGAGCGTCAGTTTTACTGTCGTCGACCAGTTGCTCCACCACGGTTTTAAGCAGGTACACCTGCATGGCCTGCAAGTAGCCGCACACCGCGCCATTTTCGGCGTACTTCTGCGATAACGGCGACAACAGGGGCTGCAAGGCCAGGGTGATGGTTTCTTCGTTCAGTTGGCGCAGCTGGTTGTTGGACTCACGTTTCCACTGCGGCAGGCTCGCCAGTTCTTCGTTGAGGCGCTCTTCAAGCCCGGCAATGTCCTCGTGAAAACGCTCACGTTCTTCTTCCGGTAGCTGCGAAAACTCGGCCTCGTCCAGCGCCTTGCCGTCACTCATCGGGGTGAAGGCCACGTTGCTGCTGTCGCGGTACAGGGCCACGCCCTTTTCCAGCGCCAGACGCTCGATCACATCCAGCGCACGGTCGTAGCGCTGGTTGAAACCCCGGTCGATGGCGCTTTTGCGCTGCTGGTAAGTCGGGTGCTCAAACACCGCCGGAAACGTCGCCAGCAGGTTGTCGATCAGGCCGTTGATGTCTGCGATAAAGGCACCCGCCGTGCTTGCAGGCAACTCCAGCGCGCGCGGCTCACGGGGCTCATCAAAGTTATTGACGTACACCCAGTCGCTGGGCGACTTGAGGCGTTTGCCTTCTGCCTTGAGGTAGCGCTTCACAAACGAGAAGCGCCCCGTACCCGGCTCGCCCATCACAAATACGTTGTAACCCGGACGCGGCATGGCCACGCCAAACTGCAAGGCTTCGACCGCGCGCTCCTGGCCGAGAATGCCGCGAAAGGGTTCTAAATCATTGGTGGTCGAGAAGCTGAACTGTTCAGCGGAAAAAGGACGGGTTAGCGCGTCAGGCGCTAGACGCAGGCTGGCAGCAACAGAATCAGGCATCGGGCTTCCTTACATCAGGCAGGGCAGATGGCAGCATTCTGGCGCTGGCTGTACGCCACTGGCAAGGCGCGTTACACCTGAATTATCGGGGCCCAATGTTTGCGGGCGAAAAAACCTCCCGCCCAACGATTGTTTTACAAAAAACCACGGAACCTGCTGATCGTGCCTAGACTCCTAAGTGTTGCGAGGCTGGATTGATAACCGGCCCGTTCTGGCTAATGACGGCCAGATACCCTTGTCCATTGGTTGCACGCATAGAGAACAATGATATGAAACGGATTCTTCTCGGCACTCTCTTTACAGTGGTTTCCCTCAACGCCATGGCGCAAGCACCCGGCGGCCCGAACTGCGGTTGGGGCAACATGCTGTTTGAAGGTCAGCGCGGCACCCCCGCCCACTTCCTGGCCTCCACCACCAACGGCACCTCCGGTAACGCGACCTTCGGCATGACCTCAGGTACCAACGGCTGTACCACCAAAGACGCCCTGACTTACGGCGGCAAATCGTGGATTGCCATGAATGGCATGATGAACGAGCTGTCCGAAGACATGGCCAAAGGCAACGGCGAAGCACTGACCACCTACGCGGTGGTGCTGGGTGTGGCCCCTGAAGACCGCGAGCATTTTGCCGCTGTCACCCACGAGCACTTCCAGCAAATCTTCAGCAAGGCTGACGTAACCGCTGACGATGTGCACACCAACACACTGGCTGTTCTCAAAGGCGATGCCCGCCTGTCCAAGTACGCAACCGTTGCGTCGTAACTGAGACTTGCCCGCTCCTTCGGGAGCGGGTACTTCTGTTTCACTTCCATTCGCCTGACAACAGTTGCTCACCATGCTCAAACGCCTTGCCTATCTGGCGCTCTGTGCCTGCGCCCCGCTGTACGCCGCGCCTCAAATCGACAATCAACGTTTGCAGCAACTCGCCAACGACCCGTTCTGGATTTCTTTAGGCCACTACGAGGCCCGCAAACTGGGCGGCTGGCGCAGCTATGTCAGCGACGACAAATTCTTTCTGGCCGCCGACGGCGCCCACCACCCCGACGCCGAACTGCGCGCCACCGTTGAGGCGTTGTATGCCCCGGTGAGCCTGGGCGACAAACACCCGCAGTGCGTATACCCGGCCCGTACCCGCTGGCTCAAGGCGCAACTGAACCTCAACGACCTGCCCAAGGTTGAGTGCGCAGAGTTCACCCAATGGTTTACTGACGTCGCGCCGCACAGCACGGTGATGATCTTCCCGGCGGCGTACCTCAACAGCCCCTCGTCCATGTTCGGCCACACCTTGCTGCGCATTGACCAGGCCGATGTACAAAGCAACAAAACCTCTCTGCTCAGCTACGCGATCAACTTCGGCGCCTACATCGAAGGCTCCGACAACAGCATTCTGTATGCCTGGAAAGGCTTGGCCGGCGGCTATCCCGGCCTGTTTGCCCTGGTGCCCTACCAGGAAAAACTCTCGGAATACCGCAGCCTGGAAAACCGCGACCTGTGGGAATACCGGCTCAACCTGACACCCGAAGAAACCCAGCGCATGGTTGAACATGTGTGGGAACTGAAACAAATCCAGTTCGATTACTTTTTCTTCGATGAAAACTGCTCCTACCGCCTGCTTGAACTGCTGCAAGTGGCCCGCCCCGGCTTGCAATTGACCACGCAGTTCCCGTTGACAGCGATCCCTACCGACACGGTTAAAGCGGTCAAGGAAGCCGGCCTGGTAGAAAGCATCGAATACCGCCCGTCCCGCGAACGCGAGCTGCTGGACCGGGCCAAAGTGCTCGACCCCGAAGAACAGCAATGGGTGCTGCAAGTCAGCGCCGATCAGACGCAATTGCAGAACCCGACCTTCATGGCGCTGCCCAAAGCGCGTCAAGCACTGATTATCGACGCGGCCTATCGTCTTGAACGCTACCGGGCCAATGGCCTTGAGCGCGACACCGGGCGCTCGCAACGCAGCTATGAACTGCTGCGCGCCATCAACCAGAACCCGGCGCCAGAGCTGCAAGTCGAGCGCCCCGAGCTTCCCGAAAACGGCCACGAGTCACGTACCTGGCAACTGGGCGCGGGCAGCCGCGATGACAAAGCGTTCGCCGAATACGGCCTGCGCATGGCCTACCACGACCTGAACGACAACGCACCGGGCTTCCCGCTGGGCGCGCAGATTGAAATCCTTCAGCTCAAGCTGCGCCAATACGAGGGTAACAAGTGGCAAGTCCAGCAGTTGGACCTGGCCAACATTCGCTCCCTGACCCCGCGCAACGCCCTGCTGCAGCCCTGGTCATGGCAAGTGGGCGGCGGCCTTGAGCGGGTCCTCGGTAAACATGGCAATGAACGCCTGGTCACCCACGTCAACGGCGGTGCAGGCGGCACCTGGCAGTTAAGCGACAACCTGCTGGGCTTTGCTCTGGGCACCGTACGGGTCGAGCACAACAACGACTTCGCCGCGTTTGTTTCACCGGCGGCAGGCTACAACACCGGCGTATTGTGGCGTAACCCGGTGGGTAACCTGAGCCTGGAAACCAAGGCCGATTACTTCACCAACGGCGAAGTGCGCCGTAGCCTGAGCCTGAATCAGCAATGGGAAATCTCCCGTAATCTCGGCCTGCGGTTGACCGCGCAACGTGAGTTCAGCCACCTTGCCTCACCGGTCAACGAAGTGATGCTCGAACTCAAGTGGTATCACTACTGATGCCACCCGCACTGTAGGAGCGAGCTTGCTCGCGAGCTTTTGATCTTTAAAGGCAAATGATCGCGAGCAAGCTCGCTCCTACAAGGGCTAACTGTTAACAAAGGGACTGCCATCATGAGCCGTGCATTTGTAAACGAAGACAGCGCCGCCAATCAGGCCGATACGCCAGTTGAGCGTCAGGTCAGCGAACAGCCGAACTACGTCACCGCCCTTGGCCTTGAGCAACTGCAAGCCAAGGTCGCCGAGTTGCAACGCCTGCACAGCCAGGAGGCCGCCCGCAAAGACTTGCCCGATAAACAGCACCTGGCCGACATGGAACGCGACCTGCGCTACTTCAATCAACGCCTGCACAGCGCACACGTGGTCGCCCCGGCGACATCAACGCACAAGGTGCAGATTGGCAGTTGGGTGACGTATGTCGATGAACATGGCACGCAAAAGCGCGTGCAACTGGTCGGGGAAGATCAGGCCGATGCGGCGCAGGGCCTGATTAACTGGGGCTCACCGCTGGGCCGGGCGCTGTTGGGCGCGCGGCTGGGTGATGAGGTGCTGTGGATCCGGCCTGCAGGCGATCTGCAGGTCGAGATCCTCGCGATCGAACCGGCTTACACCACGCCCTGAGCCAGCATGGCGTCAGCCACTTTGACGAAGCCTGCGATGTTCGCGCCTTTGACGTAGTTGATACGGCCGTTTTCTTCGCCGTAGTGCACGCACGCATGGTGGATGGACTGCATGATGTTGTGCAGCTTGTTGTCCACTTCACCGGCCGTCCACAACAGGCGCATGGCGTTTTGTGACATTTCCAGCCCGCTCACGGCCACACCGCCTGCGTTTGAGGCTTTGCCCGGTGCAAACAGAATGCCCGCCTCAATAAACAGATCAACCGCCTCAAGGGTGGTCGGCATATTCGCGCCTTCGGCCACGCACAGGCAGCCATTGCTCAGCAGCGTACGGGCCGCGTCGGCGTCCAGTTCGTTTTGCGTGGCGCACGGCAGGGCGATGTCGCACGCCAGGTTCCACGGGTGCTGACCGGCCAGGAACTCCAGGCCAAACTGGCTGGCCAACTCGCTGATGCGACCACGCTTGACGTTTTTGAGGTCCATCAGCGCGTCCCACTGTTCATCGTTCAGGCCCGCTTCGCAGTACAGGGTGCCTTCGGAGTCCGACAGCGAAATCACTTTGCCGCCCAGGTCCATGACCTTGCGTGCCGCGTACTGCGCCACGTTGCCGGAACCGGAGATT
Source organism: Pseudomonas sp. HY2-MNA-CIBAN-0224 (assembly GCF_040310285.1). Classification (NCBI taxonomy): domain Bacteria; kingdom Pseudomonadati; phylum Pseudomonadota; class Gammaproteobacteria; order Pseudomonadales; family Pseudomonadaceae; genus Pseudomonas; species Pseudomonas sp. HY2-MNA-CIBAN-0224. Next base: position 78,690 of record NZ_JBEOPQ010000014.1, read on the forward strand.
GCGACGCGCTTGCCATCAATGCGCTGACCGCTGCGCTTGAGCATTTCCTGGGCGAAGTACACGCAGCCAAAACCGGTGGCTTCCGGGCGAATCAGGCTGCCGCCGTAGCTCATGCCCTTGCCGGTCAGTACCGAGGTGAACTGATTGCTCAGACGTTTGTATTGACCAAACATAAAGCCGATTTCGCGCGCCCCCACGCCGATATCGCCCGCCGGTACGTCAACGTCAGAACCAATGTGGCGGTACAGCTCGCTCATAAACGCCTGGCAGAAACGCATCACTTCAGCGTCGCTCTTGCCCTTGGGGTTGAAGTCCGAACCGCCTTTACCGCCGCCCATAGGCAACGAGGTCAGGGAGTTTTTGAAGGTCTGTTCAAACGCCAGGAACTTCAGCACGCCCAGGTTCACTGACGGATGGAAGCGCAAGCCGCCCTTGTACGGGCCAATCGCGCTGTTCATCTGGATGCGGAAACCACGGTTAACGCGGACTTTGCCTTCGTCGTCGACCCATGACACGCGGAACACAATTGCACGCTCTGGTTCGCAGATGCGTTCAAGAATGCCTGAAGTCAGATAATGCGGATTGGCTTCAAGAAACGGCCACAAACTGCGCAGGACTTCTTCCACCGCCTGGTGGAATTCTGGCTGGTCCGGGTCACGTTTTTTCAGGCGGGCAAGGAAGTGGTCGACGGATTCGATCATGGGAAAAGTCTCGGCAAATTTGTTGTCGTTAAACGGAGATTGGCCAGAACTTTAACAAGTCATGCCGCACCGCGACAGCGCAAAATGTCGCAGTTATGAATTTAAATGGTGCTTTTATATAAATCTCCCCGGTTTTATGCGGTTTTTGCGCACCAAAAAAGTGATTTATGTACCCAGTTTCGCACCAACGCTTTACACACTGGATACACCAGGAAACTCCTGTGGGAGCGGGCTTGCTCGCGATGAATCACTCGTAACTGCATATACACCGTGTAGCCCGCATCGCGAGCAAGCCCGCTCCCACAAGGATAATTCGGCAGCCCCAAAAAAAACGGAGCCCCGAGGGGCTCCGTTTTTCTTGCAAACCAGCCTTACTGGGCCAGTTTTTTGTGACGCACACGGTGCGGCTGGGCAGCCGCTTCGCCGAGGCGTTTTTTACGGTCTGCTTCGTACTCGGTGTAGTTGCCTTCAAAGAAGACCGCTTGCGAGTCGTCTTCGTACGCCAGGATGTGAGTCGCGACGCGGTCAAGGAACCACCGATCGTGAGAGATCACAATGGCAGCGCCCGGGAAGTCCAGCATCGCTTCTTCGAGCGAACGCAAGGTCTCAACGTCAAGGTCGTTGGACGGTTCGTCGAGCAGCAGCACGTTGGCGCCCTCTTTCAAGGTCAGGGCCAGGTGCAAGCGACCACGCTCACCACCGGACAGGTCCTTGACGAACTTCTGCTGATCGCCACCTTTGAAGTTGAAGCGACCCACGTAGGTACGCGACGGGATTTCGTAGTTGCCGATACGGATCACATCGGAACCATCAGAAATCGCCTGGAATACGGTCTTGCTGCCATCCAGGTCGTCACGGCTTTGGTCAACACACGCCAGTTGCACGGTGTCACCCACTTCGATGCTGCCCGAGTCCGGCTGCTCTTTGCCCATCAGCATGCGGAACAGGGTCGACTTACCGGCACCGTTACCACCGATCACGCCAACAATGGCGCCTTTAGGCATCACGAACGACAGGTTGTCGATCAGTACGCGATCGCCGTAACCCTTGGACACGTTCTTGAACTCGATCACCTTGTCACCCAGGCGCGGACCGGCCGGGATGTAGATTTCGTTGGTTTCGCTGCGCTTCTGGAATTCCTGCGATTGCAGTTCTTCGAAGCGTTGCAGACGCGCCTTGGACTTGGACTGACGCGCCTTGGCGCCTTTACGGACCCATTCCAGCTCATCTTTCATGGCCTTTTCATGGGCCGACTGCTGCTTGGATTCCTGGGCCAGACGGTCGGACTTGGCTTCAAGCCAACCCGAGTAGTTGCCCTCGTAAGGAATACCGGCGCCGCGGTCGAGTTCCAGAATCCAGCCGGCAACGTTGTCCAGGAAGTAACGGTCGTGCGTAATCGCAACCACAGTACCCGGGAAGTCGTGCAGGAAGTGCTCCAGCCAGGCCACCGAGTCGGCGTCCAGGTGGTTGGTTGGTTCGTCGAGCAGCAGCATGTCCGGGGCCGACAGCAGCAGGCGGCACAGGGCCACACGGCGCTTCTCACCACCCGACAGGTGTTCAATTTTGGCGTCCCAGGCGGGCAGGCGCAGGGCATCGGCTGCCACTTCGAGCTGGCGCTCAAGGTTGTGGCCGTCACCGGCTTGCAGGATCGCTTCGAGCTTGGCCTGTTCAGCGGCCAGCTTGTCGAAGTCAGCATCCGGGTCGGCGTATTCGGCGTAAACCTGATCCAGACGCGCTTGCGCATCCTTGATCACGCTCACCGCCTCTTCGACCACTTCACGCACGGTTTTGCTGGCGTCCAGTTGCGGCTCTTGCGGCAGATAACCGACATTGAGCTCTGGCATTGGACGGGCTTCACCGTCGAACTCGGTGTCGACGCCAGCCATGATTTTCAACAGAGTAGATTTACCCGAACCGTTCAGGCCCAGTACGCCGATTTTGGCGCCAGGGAAGAACGACAAGGAGATGTTTTTCAGGATTTCCCGCTTCGGCGGAACAACCTTACTCAGCCGATGCATGGTGAAAACGTATTGAGCCATGGATAACCTAGCGTCAGTGACTGATGAATAAGGCGCGAGCGATGCCCTGATCAGGCCATAGCACAAAGACAGAAATTGAACGGATCAATGCCTGCTCGCAGAAAAAGCCTGAGTGTAGGAGCTAAAATGCCCTCGCGTAACCGGCAAAGCTACCTGAATGCGCGGGACAGGGCAAACCAGCGCGAGCCACGGCACTGGCACTTTGCCACGACCCAAGGCATGCTAGCCGTCCCGTACGCGTCCAGCTAATAATACGTGTTGCACCTTAGTCGCCAAACCGCAGGATCGCAGCTTGCCTAATGTAGCTCCGCCAACACTCACCCATGTGCCAGGCCAAACCCTTGGCCCACCCGTGCGCGGGACGTTAAAGGGTGCCTTGGCAGCGCTGGTGCTGTTTTTGCTGGGGATCCTGATTTGGTTATTAATTGAACAGTTCCAGGAAACCCTCGAACAAGAGCACCTGGCCAGCGTCCATTACAGCGCAGACCTGGCTGACCACATCAGTTTGAGCCTGGCGCTCAAGGCCGAAACCGCCCTCAACCAGCTCCCGCTCTACGAACTCCCCCGCACCCAAAGCCAGCAACAAGCTGTGGTCAATCAACTGCGTGCAGTGGTGCCGAATGTGCAAAGCCTGGCCTTGCTCAGCCCAGCTGGCGATATCGTGCTCGACAGCAGTAGCGCCAGCCCTGACGCGGCTTTTTTGAAAGAGTGGGTACGCAGTAACCCGCCGCAAGGCCGGGGCGACGTTTATTACTACGGCAATAACCATGATGCCAGCGTCATTTACCTGCGCTTGCGCCCGCCTAACGACACCTTCAACGGGTATTGGCTGCTGCGCCTGAGCACCGGCATGCTGCACTCGCTGACGCGCCGAACCGCCGAGAACAACCGCCCGCAATGGCTGATCGAAAACGGCCAGACCGACACCGTGCTCAGCCGTATGGCAACCGCCTCCAGCGCCAGCACTGTCACCCCGGGCGACGAAGCCTCGACGGTGCTGCTGGTGCCTTTGAGCCACAGCGACTGGGAACTGCGCGGCCTGTTCGACCGCAGCGAGGCCAAGGCGCATCTGCTGCCCGGTCTGATCGGCAAATGCCTGCTGGGCCTGATGTTCTCGTCGTTGCCGCTGCTGGCGCTGCTCAACATGCGCCGGCGCCAGCGGCAACTGCATGAAGGTCGACGGCGCTACCACGACATTTTCGAAGGCACCGGCGTGGCCTTGTGCGTGCTGGACCTGGCCGGTTTACCGGGCCTGCTGGAGCGCGAAAAACTGCACGACCGCGAGGCGCTCAAGCAATGGCTGCAAGACAACCCCGAACGGCGGCGCCTGTTATTTGAGCAACTGCGCGTCACCGAAGTGAACCAGGTGGCGTTGCAACTGCTGGGCATCAGCTCGGGCCATGAAGCCTGGATAAAACTGATCAACGGCTGTCCGGCAAATCCCTCAGCCATTGGTTATCAGCTGGCTGAAGCGGTGCTAGAACAGCAGCACCAGTTTGAACTGGAAATAACCCTCACCGATGCCCAAGGCCATGACCAGCATTTATGGCTGGTGCTGCGCCTGCCCGAAGACCGACAGGACTACCACGCGGTCATCTTAAGCATCAGTGACATCACCAGCCGCAAGCTGATTGAACTGTCGCTGCAAGAGAGGGAAAGCTTCTGGTCGGACGTGGTGCGCACCGTGCCTGACCACCTGTACGTGCAGAACGTGATCAGCCAGCGAATGATCTTCAGCAACCACCATTTGGGCCAAACCCTGGGCTACAGCAGCGTTGAGTTGCAACAAATGGGGCCGTACTTCTGGGAGCTGTTGCTGCACCCCGAAGACGCCGAGCATTACAGCCAGCTGCGCCAACAACAACGCGACGGCGGCTATGCCCAGCAACTCGATTGCCAACTGCGCTTTCGCCACCACAGCGGGGTGTGGCGCCGTTTTGATATTCGCGAGCAAGCCCTGGCCCGTGACACCGGCGACCAAGTGACGCGCATTGTCGGGGTCGCCAAAGACATTACCGACCAAATCGAAGCCAGCGAGTCCTTGCGCGACAGCGAGCATCGCTACCGGATGCTGGCCGAGAGCATCAGCGACGTTATTTTCTCTACCAACAACAGCCTGCAACTCAACTACGTCAGCCCCTCGATCGAAACCGTGTTGGGCCATGACGCCGACTGGGTGCTCAAACACGGCTGGCAAGCCACCATCGCCAAACCACAACAGTTGACAGGCCTGTACAGCCTGATCGAACGGGTCAAGAGCGCGCTCGACAAACCGGCCCAACTGGCGGCCCTGCGCACCCAATTGCAGACCCAACTCTTCCTGCTCGACTGTGTGCGTGCTGACGGGCGCAAAATACCGGTGGAGCTGCGCCTGATTCTGGTGTGGGATGAGCACGATAAATTTGAAGGCCTGCTCGGCGTTGCCCGTGATATCAGTCAGCAGCGCAGCGCCGAAAAAGACCTGCGCATGGCTGCCACGGTATTTGAGCATTCCACCTCAGCCATCCTGATCACCGACCCGGCGGGTTACATTGTGCAAGCCAACGAAGCCTTTAGCCGGGTGAGCGGCTACTCCGTTGAGCAGGTACTCGACCAACTGCCGAACCTGCTGACTGTCGATGAACAGCAGCAAGCGCACTTGCAGTACGTGATCAAGCAACTGAACCAGCACAACACCTGGGAAGGTGAAGTGTGGCTCAAGCGGCGCAATGGCGAACATTACCCGGCGTGGGTCGGGATTACGGCGGTGTTCGACGACGAAGGCGACCTGGCCAGCTATGTGTGCTTCTTCAGCGACATCAGCGAGCGCAAGGCCAGCGAACAACGCATCCACCGCCTAGCCTATTACGACGCCCTGACGCATCTGCCTAACCGCACGTTGTTCCAGGACCGCCTGCACACCGCCTTGCAGCAGGCCGAACGAAACAAGTCGTGGGTGGTGTTGATGTTCCTCGACCTTGACCGCTTCAAGCCGATCAACGACTCGCTGGGCCACGCCGCGGGCGACCGCATGCTCAAAGACATGGCCACGCGCCTGCTGGCCTGCGTGGATGACGACGACACCGTTGCGCGCATGGGCGGCGACGAATTCACCCTGCTCTTGCAGCCCCGCACCACCCGCGTCATGGCGCTCAACCGGGCGGTCGGGGTGGCTGAGCAAATCCTCGCCAGCCTGGTGCAACCGTTCGTTCTTGAGAGCCGCGAGTTTTTCGTCACCGCCAGTATCGGCATCGCCTTGAGCCCTCAGGACGGCAACGAACTCAGCCAACTGATGAAAAACGCCGACACCGCGATGTATCACGCCAAAGAGCGCGGCAAAAACAACTTCCAGTTCTACCAGGCCGACATGAACGCCAGCGCCCTGGAACGCCTGGAGCTGGAAAGCGACCTGCGCCATGCGCTGGAACAGCAAGAATTTATCCTCTATTACCAACCGCAATTCAGTGGCGACGGCAAACGCCTGACCGGGGTTGAAGCGCTGTTGCGCTGGAACCACCCACGCCGCGGCCTGGTACCACCGGGGGACTTTATCCCGGTGCTGGAAGAGTTGGGGCTGGTGGTGGATGTCGGTGACTGGGTGCTGGCCGAATCGTGCCGCCAGCTCAAGCGCTGGCACCAAGAGAAAGTGCGCGTGCCTAAAGTCTCGGTCAACATCTCGGCACGGCAATTCTCGGACGGCCAGCTTGGCACACGAATCGCCAGCATCCTTAAGGAAACCGGGCTCTCCCCGGCGTGCCTTGAGCTGGAACTGACCGAAAGCATCTTGATGCGCGAAGTCAGCGAAGCGCTGCAAATTCTCGCCAGCCTGAAAAACCTCGGCCTGAGCATTGCCGTTGACGACTTCGGCACGGGTTATTCGTCGCTTAACTACCTCAAACAGTTCCCGATTGACGTGCTCAAGATCGACCGCACGTTCGTCGACGGCCTGCCGTCAGGCGAGCAGGATGCGCAAATTGTCCGCGCAATTATTGCGATGGCCCACAGCCTCAACCTGGCGGTGATCGCTGAAGGCGTCGAGACCCACGAGCAGCTCGAGTTCCTGCGCGAACACGGTTGCGACGAAATTCAGGGCTACCTGTTTGGCCGCCCCATGCCCGCGCACCTGCTGGTCAAGCAATTGCAGGCCTATGGTTTCAAGCTTGCAACATGATCACGCACGCCGTGAATCGCTTTCATATGCCAGTTAATACCCATTGGGTTAGAATGCCCTCCTTTTCTGCCCCCCGATCCTTGAGGACCGCCATGTTCAGCCGTGATTTGACACTTGCCAAGTTCGACGCCGACCTTTTTGCCGCCATGGAGCAAGAAGCTCAGCGCCAGGAAGAACACATCGAGCTGATCGCTTCGGAAAACTACACCAGCCCAGCGGTGATGGAAGCTCAAGGCTCGGTCTTGACCAACAAATACGCGGAAGGCTATCCAGGCAAGCGTTACTACGGCGGCTGCGAATACGTCGACGTGGTTGAGCAACTGGCCATCGACCGTGCAAAAGAACTGTTCGGTGCCGATTACGCCAACGTTCAGCCGCACGCGGGCTCCCAGGCCAACAGCGCTGTTTACCTGGCCCTGCTGTCGGCCGGTGACACCATCCTGGGCATGAGCCTGGCTCACGGTGGTCACCTGACCCACGGCGCCAGCGTTTCGTCCTCGGGCAAACTGTACAACGCTGTTCAGTACGGCATCGACGCCAACGGCCTGATCGACTACGACGAAGTTGAGCGCCTGGCGGTTGAGCACAAACCAAAAATGATCGTGGCCGGTTTCTCTGCCTACTCGCAGATCCTGGACTTCCCGCGTTTCCGTGCGATCGCTGACAAAGTCGGCGCGTACCTGTTCGTTGACATGGCTCACGTAGCCGGTCTGGTGGCGGCTGGCGTTTACCCGAACCCGGTTCCGTTTGCTGACGTCGTAACCACCACCACGCACAAAACCCTGCGCGGCCCACGTGGCGGCCTGATCCTGGCCAAAGCCAACCCTGAAATCGAGAAAAAGCTGAACTCGGCGGTATTCCCGGGCGGTCAAGGTGGCCCACTGGAGCACGTTATCGCCGGTAAGGCCGTGTGCTTCAAAGAAGCCCTGCAGCCTGAGTTCAAGGTGTACCAGCAACAAGTGGTGAAAAACGCCCAGGCTATGGCCTCGGTGTTTATCGAGCGCGGCTACGACATCGTGTCGGGCGGTACTGAAAACCACCTGTTCCTGCTGTCGCTGATCAAGCAAGACATCTCCGGTAAAGACGCTGACGCCGCGTTGGGCAAAGCCTTCATCACCGTGAACAAAAACTCCGTGCCTAACGACCCACGCTCCCCGTTCGTCACCTCGGGCCTGCGTTTCGGTACCCCGGCTGTGACCACTCGCGGCTTCAAAGTTGAAGAGTGTAAAGAGCTGGCGGGCTGGATCTGCGACATCCTGGACGACATCAACAACGAAGCCGTGATTGATGCAGTTCGCGAAAAAGTAAAAGCTATCTGCAAAAAGCTGCCTGTTTACGGCAACTGAGTGTAATTAGCTGAATAAGAAGCCCGGCCTTGAGCCGGGCTTTTTTGTGCCCGCCCTGTAGGAGCGAGCTTGCCTCGCGATCTTTTAAAGATCAAAAGATCGCGAGACGAGCTCGCTCCTACAGTGATGGGGTCAGGTCGGCTGTAAGCGCCAGCCCAAGACGTTGAGCAGGTCGCAGCCGTCGCGCAGCAAAATCATGGCGGTGGTGGCGAGTTGTTTGAGGTCGATGGCGTCGGCGTCCTGAACGTCGCGGCTAGAGAAGGTTTCCATCAGTTGCGTCACCGCCAGTACGCGGGCGGTGGCGTTGGCGTGCAAGACGTCAAGCGGGGTGTTGCGGTCGATCAGCAAGGCAGGGATGGTGCAGTCGATGGCAGTCAGCGGGATGTACGGTGAATTAGTCATGGATGAATCTCATAAAGGTCGGCTGTAAACCACCCACTTCGTCGCCAAACGAAACTGGGTGGCCGCTGTACGCGGGTTGGCGAACCGGTCGACCTCAACTCCGGCAGATCCGAAGATCTCCCACGCACAGCTGCCATAAAGCACAGCGAGCAAAAATACACGCTCGGCCATATATAGCAATTACGCATTTCATTGAGAACGTTCCAAGTCGCCAAACCCGGTCACCCATTTGGGCGAGCGCTGACTATAGGCGCCGCCCTGCTGCCTCAGCAATTGGCAAAGCTGTGCGAAACATCCCGCAATTTCGTGGGCGTACACACCCTCTGTAGGAGCGAGCTTGCTCGCGATCGTTTGATCTTAAAAGCTCGCGAGCAAGCTCGCTCCTACAAAGTGTGCTAATCAGTCAGTTGCGCAAACCCTTCGCGAATCTTGGCCTCGGGCAGGTCATCGGCAATAAACACCATCACGCTTTCGCGGGCCTCGCCTTCGGCCCATTCGGTGTCCCAGTCAAAGCCGTACAGCTTGAGCACGCCCTGGAACACCAACCGGCGGTCTTCGCCTGCGATGTTCAGCACGCCTTTGTAGCGCAGTAATTGTTTACCGTGGTCTTCGAGCAGCTCGTTCATAAACGTGCTGAGGCTGTCGATATCCAGCGGTTTGTCGGTGCGCAGTACCAGGCTGGAGATACGGTCAACCGAGGCCGCCGTTTGCACCGGGCGCAAGCTCAAGCCGCCGCCCAGGTCGGCGTTCAAATTAAACCCGCGCACATCGAGCAGTTCCGCCAGGTCAATTTTGCCGTGCTCAACCACGCGAATCGGGGCACGCCGGTTGATCCGGGTCAGGCGTTCGCACAGCGCATCAAACGTGGCGTCGTCAACCAGGTCACGCTTGCTCACCAGTAAGCGGTCGGCAAAGCCAATCTGCGCCTGGGCGATGGTTTGGCTCAGGTGCACGTCGGCATGGGCGGCATCGACCAAGGTAATGATGCCGTCGAGCAAGTAGCGCTCGCGCAGCTCTTCATCAATAAAGAAGGTTTGCGCCACCGGGGCCGGGTCGGCCAGGCCGGTGCATTCGATCACTAAACGGTCAAAGGCAATTTCGCCGCTGTCCAGCCGCTCGAGCAGCAGGTAGAGGGCTTTGGTCAGGTCGGTGTGGATGGTGCAACACACACAGCCATTGGCCAGAGTCATGACTTGCACCGGCTCGTCGCCCAGCAATTGGGTGTCGATACCGGCATCGCTGAATTCGTTTTCGATCACGGCAATTTTCAGCCCGTGTTCGGCTTTAAGCAGGTAACGCAACAACGTGGTTTTACCGGCACCCAGAAACCCGCTAAGGATGGTGACGGGGATGGGAGATGACATGCAGGGTCTCCTTTTGAACACACAATAAATGTGGGAGCGGGCTTGCTCGCGATTCTGGCGATGCGGTGTATTTGGTACACCTCAGCGCTCCTATCGCGAGCAAGCCCGCCCCCACAGTCAGCTACCGCTAGCCCTTAACGGGTTAACAGCACTTGGGCCCGCTCTTGCCGCCGTAACGGGCTTCCTGGCGCTCTCGGAAGAACGCCTCGTAGCTCATCACCGGCTTGTCCGGGTGATTGGTTTGCATATGCTCGACGTAGTTGTCGTAGTCGGGCATGCCGACCATCAGGCGCGCGGCCTGACCGAGGTATTTACCGAGGCGACTCAGGTCATTGAACATGGCTGCATTCCTCTATCGTGCATCGGGCATCGCCTTGAAGGGCGTTTCTTTGTCCGTCCGCTCTTTGTTGCCCCAAGCGGCGACGCCGACTTTGAGCGCGTAGAACAGGATGCTGAACACCACGAACAGGAACAGTACGGTCAGGCCCGCGTTGGTGTACGCGTTGATGATGACGTGCTGCATCTGGTCGATGTTTTTCGCCGGGGCAATCACTTGGCCTGCGTCCAGCGCCGTGCTGTATTTTTTCGCCAGCGACAGGAAGCCGACCGCCGGGTTAGCGTCGAACAGCTTGATGAAGCCTGCGGTGGTGGTGCAGATCAGCAGCCAGACCGCTGGCAGCATGGTGACCCAGATGTAGCGTTGACGCTTCATTTTGATCAGCACAACCGTCGCCAACATCAGCGCGATACCCGCCAGCATCTGGTTAGAGATACCGAACAGCGGCCAGAGGGTGTTGATGCCGCCCAACGGGTCGATCACGCCTTGGTACAGCAAGTACCCCCACATCGCCACGCAGCCTGCGGTCGCAATAAGGTTAGCCGGCCAGGATTCGGTGCGCTTGAGCGCTGGCACGAAGCTGCCCAACAGGTCTTGCAGCATGAACCGACCGGCACGGGTACCGGCGTCGACAGCGGTCAAAATAAACAAGGCTTCAAACAGAATGGCGAAGTGGTACCAGAACGCCATGGTGTTTTCGCCCGGCAACACGTGGTGCAGGATCTGCGCGATACCCACCGCCAGTGTCGGAGCGCCGCCCGCTCGGGCCAGTACGGTGGTTTCACCGATGTCTTTGGCCAGTGCAGTCAACGCATCCGGGGTAATGGCAAAGCCCCAGCTGGTCACGGTTTGTGCCACGGTCACCACGTCACCGCCCACAATGGCAGGCGGGCTGTTCATGGCGAAGTACACACCCGGCTCGATCACCGAAGCGGCAACCATTGCCATGATGGCCACGAAGGACTCCATCAGCATGCCGCCGTAGCCGATGTAACGGGCGTTGGCTTCGTTATCCAGCAGTTTAGGGGTAGTACCCGAGGAGATCAGTGCGTGGAAACCCGACACCGCGCCGCAGGCAATGGTGATGAACAGGAACGGGAACAGACCGCCTTTCCAGACCGGGCCATTGCCGTCGATGAACTGAGTCACGGCCGGCATTTTCAGCTCGGGCATGGTGATCAGAATGCCGATAGCCAGCGCGATGATGGTGCCGATTTTGAGGAAGGTCGACAGGTAGTCACGCGGTGCCAGTACCAGCCACACCGGCAATACCGCAGCCACAAAGCCATAACCGATCAGCATCCAGGTGATTTGCACACCGGTGAAAGTGAACACCGGCGCCCACTCCGGACTCGCACCAATTTGCCCGCCCAGCCAGATCGAACCGAGCAACAGCAGCACACCGATAATCGAGATTTCACCGATGCGACCCGGGCGTATGTAGCGCATGTACACGCCCATAAACATCGCAATCGGGATGGTTGCCATCACCGTGAACATGCCCCATGGGCTCTCGGCCAAGGCTTTAACCACGATCAGGGCCAGCACCGCGAGGATGATGATCATGATCAGGAAGCAGCCAAACAGCGCGATGGTGCCAGGCACCTTGCCCATTTCTTCGCGCACCATGTCACCCAAAGAGCGACCGTTGCGACGTGTGGACATGAACAAGACCATGAAGTCTTGAACCGCGCCCGCCAGTACCACACCGGCAATCAGCCACAGTGTGCCGGGCAGGTAGCCCATTTGCGCAGCCAGTACGGGACCGACCAAGGGGCCAGCGCCGGCGATGGCAGCAAAGTGGTGTCCGAAAAGGATGTGTTTGTTGGTCGGCACGTAGTCCAGACCATCGTTATTGAGCACCGCAGGCGTTGCCCGGTTGGGGTCCAGCTGCATCACGCGAGTAGCAATGAACAGGCTGTAATAACGGTACGCGACCAGGTAGATAGCCACCGCTGCAACCACAATCCACAGCGCGTTGATCGCCTCTCCCCGGCGTAATGCCACCACGCCAAGGGCGCAGGCTCCTACAATTGCCAGCACCAGCCACGGGATGTGGCGTAGCAGGCTATTTTTATTATTCATTTTTATATTCCGGCCAGTTGGACAAGAAGTACCGCTCTCGGAGTGTAGCGCTCCTGACTCTAAAGACCACCCCCTTACCTTGGTCTAGAGCCTTCTTTTGCAGATTTATGCTGGGCAACCTTGCACATTTGTAGTGCTGCAAGGCCGCTGTCTGCTACGGACCTTGCAGGACGATCTACACACGGGCAGTGCAGATTTTTTTACACATTTGAAACGCTATTCAAACAACGCATCCAGCGCTTGTTCCAGGCGGGTCACCGCAATGATAGTGAGACCCGGCGGGGATTCTTTGGGGGCGTTGCCTTTGGGCACGATGGCGCGTTTAAAGCCGTGTTTGGCGGCTTCTTTCAGACGTTCCTGACCGCTCGGCACCGGGCGTACTTCACCTGACAGGCCGACTTCGCCAAACACCAGCAAGTCGTGGGGCAGCGGGCGGTTGCGCAAACTGGACATGACGGCGGCCATCAAGGCCAGGTCTGACGCGGTTTCCAGCACTTTGACCCCGCCCACCACGTTGAGGAACACGTCCTGGTCGTGGGTCGGGATGCCGCCATGGCGGTGCAGCACCGCCAGCAACATGGCCAGCCGGTTTTGATCAAGGCCCAAGGTCACGCGGCGCGGGTTGGACATGTGGCTGTCGTCCACCAGCGCTTGTACTTCGACCAGCATCGGCCGTGTCCCTTCCCAAGTGGCCATTACCACGCTGCCCGGGACTTCTTCTTGAGCCCGCGTCAGGAAGATCGCAGACGGGTTGGAGACTTCTTTCAGGCCTTTGTCGGTCATGCCGAACACGCCCAGTTCGTTGACAGCGCCGAAACGGTTTTTCACCGCGCGCAGCAAACGTAACCGCCCGTCGGATTCACCTTCGAAATACAACACGGTGTCGACCATGTGCTCCAGCACGCGGGGGCCAGCGAGGGCGCCCTCTTTGGTCACGTGGCCAACCAAAAAGATCGCCGTGCCGCTGGATTTGGCGTACCGCACCAGTAACGCCGCGCTTTCGCGCACTTGCGACACGCCGCCCGGCGCCGATTGCAGCTGTTCGGTGAAGATGGTCTGGATCGAGTCGATCACCATGACCTTGGGCTTTTCGAGCTTGGCCGTGGCGATGATGTTTTCGATGCAGGTTTCGGTCATGACCTTGAGCTGGTCCTGCGGCAAGCCCAGACGCCGGGCGCGCATGGCCACTTGCTGCTGGGATTCTTCGCCGGTGACGTACAGCGCGGGCATGCGCGTTGCCATCTGACACAAGGTTTGCAGGAGGATGGTTGACTTGCCGATGCCGGGGTCACCGCCGATCAGCACCACAGAGCCGTCGACCAGGCCGCCACCGAGCACCCGGTCGAGCTCGCCGGAGGCGGTCGAAAAGCGCGGGATTTCTTCGATGCTGACTTCGGCCAGGGTTTTGATTTGCGCCTGTTGCCCAGTCCAGCCGGTACGGCCACTGGGGGGCGCAGCAGCGCCGCTTTCAACAACGGTTTCTACCAGGGTGTTCCAGACGCCGCATTCTGCGCACTGCCCGGCCCACTTGGGGAAAGTTGCACCGCACTCGGTACAGCCGTAAATGCGCTTAGGCTTGGCCATCTGAACTCCGCACAAAAACCGCGATGATAGCCCACAAGGCGGCGATCAGTGCGACTCGGGCATGCGGATTTCACCCTTGATCAGCTGAGCGGCGGTATTGCCCTGGGCATCCTTTGCATTCAGATCGGCGCCTTTTTGCGATAAATCGTTGAGCAGTTCGACGCGCTTGAACAACCCGGCAAACATGGCAGCGGTCTGCCCTGCACCGTTGCGCTGGTCGGGGTTGCAGTCGGTGTTCATCAGCCGCCGGGCGATTTTGAATTCGCCTTTGAAAATGGCGCCCATCAGCGCGGTGTTGCCGCGCAGGTCTTGCGCACAGGCATTGGCGCCCGCCTTGAGCAAGTGTTCGACCGCCTCGTCATGGCCGTTATACGCCGCAAGAATCAAGGCGGTGTAGCCTTTGCTGTTCTGGGCATCGAGGTCAAAGTGCGAGTCGATGAAGGTGTCGAGCATGACCACGTCGCCACGCCGGGCGGCGTCGAAGTAGTAGCCCTTGAGTTGGGTCTGGGTGTCGGGCTGGTCGGCAACTGCCCACCCACTCAACAGCAGCATCGTAGCTAAAGCAAAAATTCGCATGTGTACGCTACCTGTCAGAGGTCACAGATCCATGTAGGAGCCAACTGTCTTTCGCTTTGCCCGACAAACGCACATATCAGGGTGGCAGACGCTAAGTTTGCCTTCCGGAT